>CALCRD010000463.1 GCA_937894355.1 uncultured Bacillus sp. | reverse complement strand
GGGATCGAACCCACGGCCTCTTGAATGCCATTCAAGCGCTCTCCCAGCTGAGCTACGGCCCCACAATTACTCATCAAGCATTATAACGGATGCAAAGCGCAGAAAACTAGCAAATAAGCTCATCTTCCGACCTCCAAGGTGAGTTCAGGTTAAAGACAGTTCCGGATTGCACCAACCTCCGGCTCTCTATATCTGACTTTTTACCTTACTGCTCCTTATCACAGGTTATATTAATTATACGATTTTTATTATAACTAATACGATTAGTACTGTCAACTTACTCTGGTAAACACAAACAAAACCTATCTGTTTTTCGATTAACTTTAAGGTTAACTGCTTTATCTTTTGCTGCTCCTCCTGCTGTATCTAGGAGAAACTCATCTATTGGGCGATCATTCATGCCAATAATATGCTCTATGATCTCTACTGGGGTATCAAGGCCAGTTTGTTTCAAAATAAAATCACGTATTTCCTTTCCTACTCGTTCTGAATCTTCTTTAAGCAAAATAAAAGCTCGATTGTAACTGCTTTTTAAATGCTTCAAACTAGAAAAGAAACATTCCCAATGGAGACCTTTTGTAAGGAAGGTCTCCATTGGGCTATCTATGTTATTATGCAATTTTTAAAGTAGTACGTTCGTCATGTAATATATTTCAACTAGGAGTTTTGAAATTCTAAACCACGCATACGGTTTGCACAACAGAATATATCAATCGGGCGAACAGCTTCAAACCAACGCTCAATATTAAAATCAAATGACATTATAGTATTATTGACTTCCGGGGAATACATTTTTTCAACAATTTCGTTGGAGGTTTGCATCAAATCTGTTTTGTTTGAATCCGTATTGATCAAAACCTGTTCGATCATATAGGTAAGCGAATGAAGTTGGTTTTCTGAAACGAGAGCGGTTAACAAGGTTATGTCTGCACTGTAGCTATCAAGAACGATCATTTTTGTATTCTTACTTGAATCAGTGCGAAAATATAAGAATGGTTGATTAGTTGCTATAGGGATAAGAAAACGTCTGTTTATCCATTCTGCAGGAGTTTCTTCGTTAGTGCAAACAGGCAAATCAAGTGTTTTGACTTCCTCGGTTATATTTTTTGCGAAATAATTGTCCATAAGAATAACTGTGTCAGCATAACGCAGATATTCGCTCGAGCCGCCAATAACAAGAACTGTCGATACTCCTTTTTCGCTATACAGTTCCCGTACACGATCGGTAAAAGGAATAATTGGTTCTTGTTTGACAACTTTACGCATATTTGCGTCACGAATCATGAAATTCGTTGCGCTTTTATCCTCATCTATTAGTAATAATTTGCTCTGTCCACACACTGCTTCGATGACATTTGCTGCCTGCGATACACTGCCACTTGCGTGTAGTGTGGAAAATTCTTTAATGTTAATGTCATTTGGTAGATACTTGAAAAATGGTGAGATATCCATATTATTAACAGGCCTTCCGTCTTCGGTGTAGATTTTTAACGCTGTAGTATCAGACAGACAGAATTCACGCCCATCACCAGGAATATGGTTATAAATGCCCATTTCTAATGCATCAAGGAGTGTCGATTTGCCTGAATAACCACCACCTGTAATAACTGTCACGCCCTTTTTTATACCCATACCCGAAATCGTTGTGCTGTCAGAAAAAGAAATCGTGATTCGCATGTTATCAGGAGAAACGAAGGGCAAGGCATTTTTCATAGGTTTGTCAGTTCTATTTTCGCGCGGGAGAATACTACCATCGGCAACAAAAGAGCAGAAATTGTTTTCTTTTAGAAATAAGCGAATTTGCTCCTGCTTAGAGTAAACGGAAACATATTCATTTAGCTCTGCTCTATTTAATGCTTTTAATGTATTTTCAATTTGGTCTAAAATATCACGTATTGCTCTTATAGCAGACTTTGCGTTAACTGATAGTGCATTTACAAGAGGCACATTAAAATTTATACGTAAAATAAAGCAATTCGTCCGCTTATCATATAAAAGGCCATTACGTTTGATTACATTTGCGTTTACCGATTGAGCTGAAAACTGAGCTTTTTCGCGGACATTTTTATCAGTGTTTAAATATTTCTGGCTTAATTTATTAATAACAGGTGATAAATTACTGAGTAGATAGTTTTCAATAGGCAAAACATCTTCAGGAAGTAAATCGGAAATCAAAGGAGCTGGTATTTCAACAAACAATAACAATTTCTCAGAGTTGCGATGGCTTGTTCCGCCAAACCAAAACCTTAAATTACAATAGGAAAATATCTTTTCTTTTTCATAAAAGTTCGTATCATAAACCGTGTTATAAAGCCAGTGCAGTTCGCTCTTGCTGTGCCCCTGCATAGGGAGAATGATTGATTTAAATCTTTGCATAAGAAATATCGTCCTTCTTTCAAAAATGAATTTAATCAAATTAGCATTTAGAAAAGGACGATCATATATTTAAATAAAAAAGGCGCATCCGTATTGAATGCGCCTTGAAATTTGACTTTGATTATCTAGTACAAGAGGCGTTCAATACGATATCTGATAAAGGAAAATATATAATCGTCATATTGAACCACCTACCTTAGTTTATTTGTAATTTGATTACGTTATCAGTATATTAAGATTACATGCTTTTGTCAACGGGAAATAATATAGACTAATATCTATCTATGGTTTTTTAATTGCAAGAATTATAACTAATACGATTAGTACTGTCAACTTACTCTGGTAAACACAAACAATAACCTATCTGTTTTTCGATTAACTTTTTGACGATCCCAAGCCCTAGATATCTCCAATAATTTTAAATTCGCCTCACGGCCTGCTTTTTTTATTTCTTTTATTGTATGAATTCGCTCCTTCAAGCGATACGTTTCGTAATTATTATTATACTTGCAATCTATCCGATAACTAAGCCATCTACCACGACTTCTACTCGACCAAAAATAACTTCCTTCAGTTGAAGTTTCTTGGCTAAAAGCTCCCTGCATAGTCTTTAATCTTCTCTTCGAATGGACATCAAAGATTAAAAGACCTCCGATTTTTAAGAGGAGAGCTATGTTTTGCATAGCTTTTTTTAATTCTTTTCTGCTTAAATAATTAAGCACATCTAAAGGGCAGTAAATAACCTCCCACTTAATATCACTTTTATAAGAACAGATATCACTCTGAACTAAAGTTCCTGAGTACCTTTTAGCAGCAAGCACTAAGATATCATTATCTATGTCCATTCCTACAGGATTCAATCCTAACTTTTGCATAGCTTGCAAAAAGAGGCCGGAACCGCAGCCGGCCTCTAAAATACTATTTATTTCTCGTTCCCCTATCACACTAAGGTAACTTGTAGCGTATTTTATATATGGTTTTTGCGACATAAAAGCATCGTAGACTTTATTAAATACTTGACCCACTATGAATCTCCTCCATAATTCTAGGGGCATCCTGCCAAAGCTTGTCAAGACCATAATACTTTCTCTGCTCTTCAGAGAAAACATGCACCACTATATCAGCAAGATCCAAGAGAATCCAGCCACCCTCGGCACTTCCCTCTTTGCTTTTGATAGGTATATCATGCTGTTTTAATTCGTCGATAATACCCCTAGCAACCGCATCTACATGGAGCTTAGAACGGCCTGAGACAATGATAAAGTAATCCGCCACAATGGTAATTTTGGAGACATCTAAAATCTCTAAATTCAAACCTTTGTGATCATCCACCGCTTTGGCAATAAGATCGAGAACTTTTTTGTTTTCCACCCTTTAGCCTCCTTCTATTTATTTAAGGGCATTTCTACCTAGTAGAATTGTAACATCGCCGATTTGACTATCTACTTTGGTCCAATTATTTTTATTGATATTTAGTGATACTGCCAGCCATTTGACAGCATCTTCATAGTTTTCGCCAGCTTGGATACTACTTTCTAGATACTGATATTCTGTAACCTCACTAATACCAGCAACTTTGAACCCTTTTTCTCTTAATTTTACAGCCATCTCTTTAGCTGCTTCTGGATTGCCGCTACCATTTAATATACCAACACTAAATCCGTATTTACCGACCCTGCAGTACTCATTAATAATTGCCTCAACATGTTCTTTGTCTACTTCCCAATAACTAGCTTTGTTTATAGTACTAGAGGTCCCTGGCAAGACAAAGTTCTTGATTTGAAAGCCTTTGGCATTTTGAGCTAAAGTAGCCCATTTCACCATTTCAGCTGGTGTCAAATTAGTGCGAATAGCTTCTTTTAGCTGTGGTATTAATGCAGGTATTTTGCCAAGGTTAGCTGGGCGAGAAATTTCTGTAACAATAGCTTCGACAAATTTTTGCTGTCTAACTACTCTTCCCACATAACCTGAGTTGGTAATAGATACATCCCCATATCCATCACCTCTAAAACGTACATAATGTAGTGCTTTCTCTCCAGATAATCTTTGTTTCCCAGGCATCAACCTAATATGAAGATTTTGCGCATAATCGTCATAAACCATTGGCATCTCAACATCAATGACGATACCACCTAAAGTATCAATTACTTTTTCAAACCCTTTGTGATCCATCTTCGCAAAATAATGAATCGGGATTTGGACGAATTCTTCGACTACTTTTATAGTTGCAGCTATACCATTTTTAGGATATACCGCATTAATCCTTTCTATTTTTCCATTTATTTCTACTTTCGTGTCTCTCGGTATAGAGATGAGAGCAGCATTAGCATTTCTTTCATCAACACTAACCACCATTATTGTGTCGGTTCTAGATCCATTACCAGCTTCATCTGAACCTAAGATAAGGAAATTGCTACGTGGATGATATTGGTAAATATTTGGTGCCTTAACATTCTCGATAACTTCTGGTTCAGTTTTCCTTATCCAAGTAGTCTTTTCATGCATAGAAGATAAAGCCAGGTAAAGTGCAGTAAATAAACCCGCAGCGATGATAACAAACGCCAAAAAAACATAACCTAATATTATGAGTGCTGTATTCTTTTTCTTAGCCATATCTAGTTACGCACTATAATAATTATAGTGCTTCCTCCCATCTGTAGGAATGATTATAACTTATTTCCTGACTTATGCTTTAATAGTAAACTGTTCCTGAGAGCTAAAGAATCGGGATGAATAGGTAATCGCTTATTAATTAGATAGTTAAAAGCTGAGTCTATTGCTATTAATAAAGCGCCATTCAAATCAGTTTCTGCTATCTCTCTTATCTTTTCAACTCCCGGGTAACTCCTACCTTCTTCAATTTTATCTGCTAAATATATAATACGTGCCAATTTACCCATATTAGGATGACCTGTAACATGATAAGCAATTGCTTCTTTTATCTCTTCACTAAGCAAGAATTCTTCTTCTAAAAACTTAGCTGCTACTTTGCCATGCAAACCTAAGGGCCAATCTTGTTCATATTCATCAGCAACAATACCATAGTGCTCAGCCAAAGAGAGAAGTTCTTTGCCTGTGAGTTCACGACAACAATCATGAGCGATACCCGCTTTATATGCTACGTCTATATCAATGTTATGTTTTTTGGCTAATAACATCGCTTGCTTGGCTACTCTTTGTGAGTGTGCAAAACGCCCAAGGGTTACTCTGTCTTTTACATATTCAGTAAGATCCATAAACTTGTGCAAAGGATATCTCGACTTTTTGTCGCAGAAATATTGCACTCCTCACCTCTTTCTCCTCTAGACTATTACTTAATGTATCTCTCAACTAGGCCTTACTTTATTTTTCTCTACTCATCGTCAGATGCCTGCTAGTATAGTTTTTTAGGCCATTTAACTCATCTAATAAAGCTTCTCTGTCATCTCTCACCTATCTTATAATATGCCTGCTTACTTCAACTAAAGATGGTTTCATTGAAATTCTTTTCCAAACCTTACTTTCTTATGCTACTTTACTAATATGTATCTTTATAAACTCTAAAACTTAAGTAGTTAGCTAATGTACTTATGTGAAACATCTTCGATGGCTTTCCACTTTTTTAGTTTTTTCTTAGGGCATCTATTTAATTATTTTACCCTTAAAATTTAAATAAGTATAAAAAAGTGGTCTTCTCTTAATCCGAGAAAACCACTTAGTTAACATATGTTCATTTACAATCTACCTAAATTAATCTCTGGTAGCACGTGGACGAGCTTCGTTAACAACGAGATTTCTTCCATCTAAAGAATAACCATTCATAGCGTCAATAGCGCCTTCTAAGGAAGAATCCTCAACTTCGACAAAACCAAAGCCTTTAGAACGGCCAGTCTCGCGATCTGTAATGATACGTACCCCAAGAACTTCTGCAGAGCTAGCAAATGCCTCTTTCAGTTCTTCCTCTGTTGTAGACCAAGGAAGATTACCTACATATAAAGTTTTAGACATTGCACTTTCCCTCCTTTCGGTACCGTACGGCCATGTTGGATCTTGAAACACTTGGGGATGTACTAAGGTACAGGAAAGTGCAAGACTCACCGTAAGCCTCAACGGTTAGTGGTTCTATCTTTTAGAACCCTTTCTAATTATTAGTTTACCACAATGAAGCAGAAAATGTCAATTTTGTCTGTTACTTTCTACCTAAATTAGCACTTTTAGTCGTAAAAAGATAGTCTTTTTGTTCAAACTACGTTTTACTTTTTAATTCTAGATTTCGTTATTATAATAAGCAAGAGACAGAATTGTTGCTAAGACCACAAAGGCTAGAGTCCATGCCCACTAAGAGCATCAAAGGTCTCTCGCTTGCAAAAACCGATAAAGTTAACAGATTTCGATCATGAAATCTGTTAACTTTTCTTGTGTTATTAGTAGAAAAAGGATACAGCGTAAATTCCATTTGCAATTTTATCGTTAAACAACATCTATAGTTCTTATTCTAAAGCATTTTAGGAGTCTTGTGTTTCATCCTCTGTATCGTCACCTGTCTCATCCTCTGCTTCATCATCTAAAGCTACTTTTTTGGGATCATTAATACTTAAAATCACAGTGTCTTTGGGTATTGTAATCCTAATATTTTCATTTTCAACAATATCTAAATCTGCTACCTTAACAGTGCTCCCAGCTTCCATTCCTTCTAGGTTGATGATAACTTCTTGAACAAAGTCCTTTGGCAATGCATTATACGGAATTTCTTCAATATGTTGTTGTATTATGTTAGGATTATTTTCTTTATTTTTCAGAACTACTTTTGCTACACTGTTAACCGCTTCATCAGCAACAAGTTGCTGGAATTCTATGTGTTCAACTCTTTGGCTAATGGCCTCATAAGTAATCTCTTTGAATAGAACATCATATTTATCGCCATCAACTTCAATAATAAGTCTGCTTCCCTTTGATACCATACTAAGAAAGCGATTGACATCTCCTAAAGAAATTTTAATTAAAATAGATTCTTCTAAACTTTTTCCATAAATCAATGCCGGAATAATACCCTCACGTCTCAACTTTTTTGCTTTTATACTTTTGTCTCTGCGTTCAGCTTTTAAATTATAAATGATAATACCCCCTATATTTCACAATTTTCGTACTTTTCGTTTTCGAAAATTATTTTTATTTTCCATATGATAAGTATAGCATACATAAAATTTCCAGGCAAATGCAGTGACTTTAAGCATTTCACCGTTTATTTTTAAATAGCAACTGCCAAAAAAGCTTTATGACTTCACTCTTTTACAAAGACAGATAGCATAATAGATTTGAGGCACCATTATGCGTATTTACACACTTCTAAAATAAGGTAGTGTAAAGTTATTAATAGGATAGAATAGTGGTTACGAAAGACCCCCTCACAATCATGAACGCTAAAACCTCCTGGTAAGATAAACTAAATAATATAGTGGTTAACATTTGTAGCAGTATTAATTGATAGAACAGACCTCTACCATTGCACCCAGAAAGAACGAAAAACATTACTTAATACAGTGAGTTATTCTAGATATTAATTTGCTCCTATTTTACTTTTTATACATTACTTAATAGTAGAAATCGGGATCGCTTGCTAAAATCAAGTGGTACTATCAACCCAATAATTTCATAACCTGATTCGTTCTCGCTTAACGCTTAGGAAGAAGAGCCATGGTTTTATAAACCTTTGAATATTTGTACTAATTGAACTGGTCTACGGAGCGTGGATTGTTTATAAGGGAGCTAGTCGTTAAAATAATATCGAGGTGAAGAGAATGGATATGCCAAGAAAAAAACAACTCCTCGAGGAGTATAAAAATAGAAAACCGGAAATGGGTATTATTTCTTTGAAATGCGCTGCAACAAAAGAGACCTTTTTAAATATCTCCCAAGATACAAAGGCCGATCTAAACAGTAACCGATTTAAGTTGACTTCAAATGGCCATCCGAATAAGAAGCTACAAGAACTCTGGAATCAATATGGTGAAACCAACTTTGAAATCTCGGTTATACGAGTATTAAAATATGAAGATCCTCAAGCTGATCATACCGAAGAATTACAAAAACTACTAACACAATGCTTAGAATCAAACAAAGGTGCAAGGAGAATATGGAAATGAACGAAAAAATTGTCTTAACCGCAGATAGTTATGACCACATAGATGGCAGAAATGCTTATCAATCAAAAATAAAAAGATTGACTTTGGGAGCACCTCTGTTAGACGAAAACAGGAAAATGGCGATTGCAGTCCAAATATGGAAAGAAACCCCATTTGGCCAGTTGGAAATGGACCAAGAACTACCAATCCATCAGGTACTTGATTTAATGATTTTCCTTGCTCGCAGTCTTCTATATTTTGAGGATGCTTACCGACTACCTTTACTATATGATCCCCAAAAGCTTACTGTAGAACGTATCGGCATTCAAGGTGATGTAATGCCCATATCAATATGTTTAGGAAATCCTCATCTTAATGAAGATATTCGGCAGTTTTCACAAGCACTCAATGATTTGGGTGAAATATATGGAGAGCGCCTGCGGGTACTCGCTCGAATTTTAGCAGAAATGGAGTTTTAAAAATGGAGAACCAAATGCTTCTGTCCCCGCACAGACAACTGACAGAAGCTGAAAAAAATCTGATCTGGAAAAAACCAAAATCACATATCGAAAGCGAAGCGGAGCGTCGCATTTGTACTGCAGTAAAACGAAACTGGCACAATAAAGAAATGAAGATCGCGAATATCCTGTTAGAGGGAGATGCAGGTTCGGGAAAAACTCAACTAGCAAAAGCTCTCTCAGCTGACTTCGGGTTACCTTATACCAAAGTCACTTGTTTTGCTGATATGGACAAATCCGATATTTTAGGTTCCATCCTTCCGGTTTTGTCGGAGGACGGACATAGTGCAAATGAAGTAAGCTATCAATTCTATCCCTCGGAAATTGTAAGAGCTTATGAAAATGGGTGGCTTTTGGAGATCCAGGAACCTACTGTCATCCGAGATGCTGCCGTATTGATGGCTTTGAATTCTGCCCTGGAACCAGATGGCAGTATTAATCTTCCAACCCGCATTGTCCATCGCCATCCAGATTTTATTGCAGTGATTACAACCAATAGAGGTTATAATGGCTGTCGCCCATTAAATGAAGCCCTTAGAGATAGAATCCAACATGTTGAAAAAATGGATTTACCTCCAAAGTCAGTTATGATGACCAGAGCTAGTGCGAAAACAGGCTACAATAATCAACAGATCTTGTCTCTTCTAGCAGAGATGATTATCACCCTGGACGAAACGGCTAAAGCGAATGCCTTAAAAGGAGTGGCAGGCATGCGTTCTTATCTGTTTTGGGTTGATGCTGTCGCTAGTGGAGCTTCTCTACAAGCTTCTATGTACCACAAAGTGATTTATAAAATTTCGACTGATCCAGCTGATATTGCCATTTTGGAACAAGCTTTAGCCGTAAAGAAATTATTGAATCAGTTAGAACAACTAGAACAGGAACTAGCAGCTAGACAAGAAAATCAAAATCCAGATGTGATGGAATTCAATTTAGCTGAAGATGGGCAAGAAGGTAGCCCCGAAGAAACATCAAGGGATCCAAATGCAGTGCTTTTACGCAAATCGCCTGATAGTAAGGGGCATTCTGATCAAACTTCCACTAATATGACCGAGAAAACACAGAGTAGTGATAATGGTGAGAATGGAACACCAATTTACCATGAAACAGAGCCAGAACATCTTACCGAGCTGCAAAAACAAACCTTTAGAAAAAGGATCAATCAAGAAGCCCGTGAAAGTGTAAAGGATAGTAACCATCAACTGATTAAACTGGTTGTCCATCGTCCTGAAGTAAGCGAAGAAAACCAGATTGAGTATAGAAAACAAGCCTCTCTGCTAAGGCCTGTGATTCACGAACTAATTCAGAAAACAAGGCCTCTCTTAGAGCATGAAACCGCTAGTGAATTTGCCCCTGGACAGTTATATGGCACAAACTTTTGTGCTGATCGCCTTGCAGCAAAGGACTTTTGCTATTTCTCAAGAAAACGTCCCCCAGAGGAAGACCCGGACCTGGCTGTGGCACTTCGTATAGACGAATCGGCATCCATGTCCGCCTTTGGCCGCATAGAAGCAGCAAAACAAGCAGCGATTGCTTTATATGAGTTTTGCTCTATTTGCAATATTCCTGTCTTGATTTATGGTGATACCGCTGACCGTTCACACTTAGAACAAATGTCACTTTACTCTTATGTAGATTTTGATAGCAAAGATCCTGAGGAAAAATATTCTCTTAGCAATATTCAAGGTAGAAGCAATAATCGTGATGGTATGGCAATTAGAATAGTTGCTGACCGTTTATTAACAGCTTCACAGAAAACAAAGCTCTTTATCAGCCTTAGTGACGGACAACCCAAAGCGATACCGGATTATACAGGTGACTCCGCCATTCTAGATATGAAAAATACCTTGCAGGAATATCGCCGCAAGGGTATACAATTTCTTGCTGCCGCTATCGGACAGGATAAAATAATCATAAGTGATATTTACGGAAAAGAAAACACATTAGATATTACTGACCTCAACCAACTTCCTGCCCAGTTGGTTCACGTTATTGCCAGATACCTATAGATGGAAAGGAAGATACTCTATGGACTGTGCGAAAATTGGACATTTAATTGCCCAATTACGCAAAGAAAAAGGTTTGACGCAACAGAATGTCGCTCATGCCCTTAATATCAGTAACAAAACAGTATCTAAATGGGAATGCGGTTTAGGGTGCCCTGATGTTTCTTTATGGGCAGGTTTGTCAGCAATTTTAGGCGCAGATATGGCTCAAATGATGGAAGGGGAAATTACCTTCAACCAACCAGACCGAGGAAACATCAATAAAATCCGATTTTATGTCTGCCCATCATGTAAAAATGTACTCGTAAGTACAGGCAGTTCAGCTATTTTTTGTTGTGGTAGAAAATTAGAACAGCTTGTTCCACACCAAGATAAAAATACTCCTCTTATAACCATAGAAACGATTGATGTAGATTACTTTATTACCATTGAACATGAGATGACAAAAGAACACTATATCTTATTTGCAGCCTATGTAAAAAGCGACAAAGTTTTTTTGAATCGTTTATATCCAGAACAAAACGCAGCAGTAAGTATACCGAATATACCAAATGGTAAACTCTATCTTTATTGTATAAAACATGGTTTAGTTGTCTATTCTATCCCTACAAAATAATAAAGTTACTGTTTTCGAATGAACTTAATTAAACAAACAACCTTTCAAGGTGCAATCATGAAACCTTGGATAAGGTGGCTAGATTTATATGTGAAACAGCACAAATTAATTTGACGGTGGGTTTGATTTTCAAAGCCACCATGTTTTGTATCCTGGAGTCCCATCTACTCATAACGAGGAAGGTGGATCGATACCTAAACTAGTGTAGAGTACCTTTTGTTTTTCGAGAATCTCACTGACACGCAATTCCTGGCCGGGTGTTTCAAAACATTCTATTACATCAAGTTTATCAAGGACGCCCTGTAATGTATAATTTTTGAACAAGTCTGCATCCTCCATTTGTTTCTTGATGTAAGAAAGATAAATAAGTGCCACAAATTCCACAAATAGCTTACCATCAAGACTTTTTTCAGAAGAAGCCAATGTGCGACGCATGTTCAGTCTTTCCTTAAGGTTACCGAAAGCTTTTTCTACAATATCTCGATTACGATAGAGCTCGAGTGCTGTAATGGCATCCATCGTTTCATTTGTCAAAAGAGCAAAGAACCCGTAATAACATTTTGCTTTAGCGACAGCTTCTTCGTTGACGATGACTTTTGTCCCTCTTTTAGGTGTAGTTTTCATCTTGAAGTATTTATTGTAAAGGGATTCGTTTTCGGGGATTCGTTTGTCTGATTCCAGTTCATTACGTAAGGTGATTAACTTTCGGTCAAAAGCTTTTTCATCCTCGGCAGCTTTATCTATGTTGTAATAATAGTGAATATAGATATGTCTTGGTGTTGATAGGGTGTCACCTTTATATGGGCGATATTTGGTGTTGAGCCACTCTATTTGCACTGTTTGGTAATATAGCTCGTATTTTTCACTATAGTGCTCAAAGGTTCGAAAATTCTTGTAAATGGGTTCCAGCTCTTTTCTAATAAAAGACAGAGACATTTTAGTGGAGATAAGAAATTTTAAGTGTTCATTAAAGAGGGCATTAATGTTGTCTTCGCTATAAAAACCTCTATCCATTACAAGCTTGACTTTAGAAAAACCAAGGATATCCAACTCGGCTAGTAAATTCTTAACCGTTTTAGAATCGGGGATGTTTCCAGCTAGCTTCCGATAATAAAATGGCAGGTTGGATTTTTCCCCGAATACTAGTGCTAGGTTCAGCTGTGGCAGCAGATCGCTTTCCTTGTTGTTGCCATACTGTACTTGCAGTAACTGTTCGGAATAGCTGGATATGGAAGTGATTTCGTAAGCCCAGAATTCTTTTTCTGTTCGCCGTTTCCCCTGCAAGTTGGAAAACTTCATCTTTGCATCTTCGGTTATTGAAGCGAAGATTTCACTACTTCGCTGTGAAGGAATGTCCTTGCCATACGGATGCTTATGTATGCTACTCCATTTTTCAAATCGATAGAGTGGATTTTTATCCTCAAGAACCAGAAAATACACAAGCGATTGAATTTGTTGATATGTATCTGGAAAACACTGTTTTAAGTCCTTGGTAATACCTAACTTTTCACCAATAGCATCCAGTAGATAAGTTGCTCCATAAAATGATCTTGAGGTTTTAACAGAAGGGACAGGACCTCTCTTTGGTGCTACAGACTCTTCTTTCTTCTTGCGGCCTCTACCATCTGTCGGAATGATCTCACCAGTTTCAGCATCGACACGTCCGATAAGCGTCCGTTTAGCTCGAGATTGTTGCTTTTCCTTATCCCAATAGGAAACAGACTCATAGGCATATGTAATCCCTGATCTTTTGTCTTTTTGGTACACAATGGCTGCCAAAGTTTTCATCTCCTCGTTATGTATAATTTAACACATAACGATGGCAAATGCAAGAAAAAAATTGGCATTAAGCCAATCTTTTCAATGGTTTGAGGTTGTTTTATATTAAGGGCTCGTTATGAGTTTGCAGGACTTCAGGTTGTATAGCAAAGTGTTTAATAAACTATTCACTTTTTTTACATAACTCAACAGCATTATTAATTTTACATACTACTTATTTTACGTATAAATATTGAGATGATCCATCATGTGCTGCCATAGCTTTGAGTAGCAGTAACTGTATTCACTTGCTCCCGTACCTATACTCCCAATTCATTCAACTCACTATGAAACTTGTTTTGGTCAACTTTTTAAATACTCCTTTGGCATTAGTAAACAATGTTTTGTATTCGAATTTTTCCATATTTCCACTCTTCAACACTTTACAAGCATTATTCAACGCCCATAATATAAATAACCCGAACCTTTATTAAATCCTAAAGGCAAAGAAGCTAATCTTTATCTTATATTAAACATACACCATAGATTGAAAGAGATTATTAGTTATCTTTCAAAATTTGTTCAAGCTCAGCGATATAAAGCCCAACATCCTCTGGAGAATGAGCATCAGAAGCAGTTTGGATTTTTACATTGTATTTCTTCATTGCTTTAATTAAATCCCTATTCATCCCTAATTCAGAGGTAGTTGGGCAACGACGATAACTACCACTGCTTTCTTCGGCATACATATTGTTCTTAGCCAGAGAAGTGGCTAAGCTATTGTAATACTCCAATAAAGAAAATGAAGGTTGGTGTCCAAACAGCTTTATACAATCTGGATGAGCTATGCCACTATAAAGACCACTATCAGCCAAATCAATACTTGTCTCAAAATATCTCTTATATGTCGAATCTACATCCACTCCGTCCCAATGTTCAGGCTTGTGGTCATAGGCAAAATCGTCTATGAAGTGAACGCTGCCTAATAGAAAATCCAAACCCTTATCTTTGGTTATATTGTATACAATCTCTTCAAACTGTTTGAAATAACATATCTCTAAACCAAACTTGATATTTATGTCCCAAGCTTGGTTTAGTACTTTTTCAATTAACCGCAAATAGTCATCAAGCCTTAAAACACCGCTCTTCTTTTTAAACCACTTATTAATATAATCGCTAAAAGCACAAACGTTATCATACATCGGTATAAATTCTACAAAACGGTAGCAATGCTCCAACAACCAAATTTCAGAAAGATCTCTATCTATCGCTGTTGTCACAAAGCGTTTTATCCATTCGAGGGTGTAGTCGCCACGCTCAAGATGTATATGGCAATCAAGCACTTTTTTCTATCTCCAATCATCTTATATCTTTTCCTTAAAGCACAGTTTGTTGTCCACTCCCCGTGATTGGTCCAATAAGTTAACGCATTTATTAATAGGGTTAGTGAAACCATTTGGTAATATTTAATCGTTAATATTTTAAACCATCTCTTTTTTCTAGCACAATGGTTGACCTCTTGTCTGGAGAAAAAACAGAAATAACCATCCAAGCTAGTTTGTAGTATTGTGATTATAATATTTGCCTTCTTAAATTCTCCAACCTCTTTGCCCGTTCAAATGTTTCCTGCAAAAACTCCTCTACCTTCAAATCTTCATAACCTAGATTAGCAACTTCTAACGCAATTGCACCTTGATAACCTGTTTTTGCAATTTTTCGCATGGTCTCCGACCAATCAATCTTACCGTCAAAGGGTAATCGGTGCTCATCATCAGTACCATCATTATCATGAAGATGTAACGACATCAGTCGAGAACCATACAGAAACAATAGATCATCGTTTGGAGTTCGACATTTATGATGTCCACTATCATAGCAAAACCCTAAGTAAGGTGAATCAATCTGATCCAAAACAAACCTTAGATATTCGGTCTTTCGCGTGTTTTCCAGAGCAACTTTTATACCGCATTGTTCAGCTTTTTCAACAATACGTTTAATCCTATTAAGTCCAAGTTTATTAAACGCCGGAGGATTTTCTCCACCTGATAGGTGCATTACCATCACTGGAATTTTAAAATCACCACAATCAATCAAGCACTCTAAAAGATGCTCAGTTAAAGCGTTTCCATCAAGATTGTCCAACCAGAGATTGTTAATACCTTCAAAAGGTGTATGTATATTTTCAATAAATAACCCAGCTTGTCGTGCTAATTTTGGGGCGCTACGATAATCAATACGACCAAAATCCTCACCCCACCACAACACTACACCGGCAAATCCTGCTTGCTGTATTAAGCGGTAGCGTTCTTGTAAGGACAATTCGTTACTGAACCCATCATAAATTGTAAACATGGGCCGCTTCCTTTCTCTCTTTCACTTTTACTTTTTGTACTTCTATTGCAAAACATTTCTTATAAATGGCAAATACTTCTACTCTGGCATATTGGAATTAAACAATTTGATTTTTGGTCTTAATTCTTTTACAAAGCAATTAGTGGATGATCTGATGAATAAGATTACTCCAAATAACTACCTGCTTAATAAAACTTTGAATCTGCATTGAAAAAAATACCTCTATTCTAATGGAAGTATGTAATTGGGGGAACATACTGCTTTTATTGGTATAAAAACTAAAAATTTTAGGTTTAGACTGAGGTTGTTCTATTAATCAAACCGATAAAATGGAATTCATTCCCAAGTAAGCACATATTTTCCATTGGTAAATACAAACTCTTTTTCTAGTTGTCCCTCCACCTTTCAGAATGGTTCTTCTGGAGGCTTCATTTTCCTTGTAGTAAGCTAGCATAACTTGGCTAAACTAAGCTTTTTTGCATATTCAAGAGCCATATTTAATATTTGCGTTGCATATCCTTTTCTCTGTTCTAGTGGATGTACACCAAAACCAATATGCCGGCCATAATCAAGCAAAAAGTCATTCAAAGTATGGTGTATATTAGCCATCCCAATAATTTTTTTATCTGCTTTATAACACACAAAAAATGTACTTGATACCACCCAATCAGAATGTACAGTTTCCTTACAAGAATTATCATCAATTAATCTAAGCCAATCTTTGTAGTCCCTTTTATCTAAGAAAGCACTGCCGTATAATTGTGTTTCCCCAAATTTTTAATGTTCCTTTTTATTCTAAAGCTTTATCTTTAAGCTCTATCGCTGGTTTTACAAGGATCAGGTGGTTAATCGATTCACCTTCAAATTTTCGGTTATCTGCTTAGATAGCTCTTAGAATGACTGTGTCATAAATATAAGCATCAATTTATCAATGCGAATATTTATATAACTAGCAGATAGTCAGACATTTAACGCTCAGACATATATTTTTTTATTTCATCAGAAGTTAATTTCCGTACTTCTGTGTCGGGGTATTCTTGATATTTCTCAATAGAAAAAACAGAAGCCATTTTATCGCAATATTTATCCTTATTCTTTTGCAAAAAAGAATGTAAGTCCTCAATTTCCGCAAAAATTTTATAAGAAACTCTACCCTTACTATTCTTTATCTCATAAATACCACATGATTTTTTCATGGTATAATCAGCAGTTCTTAGATAGAGTTTTGCAATATCTAATGACTTAAATGGAAAATTCCACCTTTGTAGACCTCTCTGTGCATCATGTTCTATACAGATACAACGTCCGCAAGTTCCGCAAATATACTGAGCATGATTTTCCAAACAATCTAGAGGATTAAGTAATGGGGTTATTCTACTTGTATCAACATAACATTCTGGGCACATTACTTTTAACACCTCAATTTATCATTTTAAAAACAATCTGTTTAAAACTGAGATTCAACTAGATATGTATTTGAAAATCGCCAAAATCATAAATACCATTTCCTTGTTTTAACTTACCTTCATTGGCTAATTTCCTAAATCCAGTTGCAATTTCACTTACTATATCTACCGAAATATTTAATTGATGATGTCCTGGTAAAACTTTATTGATTGCTAATAACTTAACTTTTTCTAAAGAACTCAAAAATGACTGTGGGTTTGTTGTGGGGTAAAAAGCATCCAAGCAACCCTTGTATATTAAATCGCCAGAGTAAAGATAACCTTTGTCTGGTTCATAGAAACAACAATGACCAGGTGAATGTCCAGGGGTATGAATAACCTTCAGTTGTCTATTTCCTAAATTGATTAAATCACCATCATGTAAGATCATTGCTGGTAAGCCTTGAAAAACACGATACTGGTTAATATCAAAATCTTCAGGAAAAGCACAAGGTCTACTCAGGAGATTCTTTTTTACCATTTCTAACGGGATAGGGAATTGGCCAGCTAGCCATTCCTTTTCATCTTCAAAAACCGCAAAGTTATCAAAATACTCATGTCCACCGATATGATCCCAATGGGTATGAGTTGTGACAACCAAGATCGACAATGTTGTCAAATTACCAACTACATTTTGAATGTTCCCAATACCTAATCCTGTATCAATTAAAACAGCACCTTTATTTCCACACAGTAAATAACAATGCGTTTCTTCCCAATGTTTATATTCACTGATAGCAAAGGTATCACTATCTATTTTATCAACAGTAAACCATTCTGTCATGTTTCCATCTCACATTCAAGTTTTAATAAGAAGTTAGACTGACCAATACAAACAGTAATAAATCTAATAGAATACCTTACCCATTGTTAGAGGTGGCCCAAACCAGTCCATCGCCAAATTGCTTATTAATTTTTCCAAGCCTTCCCCTGGTAGGTTGTCCCTAGAGTATCTTGCCTATATAAAACTTGTTATAGTTTGAAATCCCTCTTATTTATTTTACCCCTAACCTCAGCCTATAAGAGAATTCAATTTCAAACTTATTTTGACCATAAGTTTCATCGACAAGAACTTGGAAATTTTTCACATCACATTCAATCAATGAAGGCTCATTTTTCAAAATACTTTGTAAGCTACCTTGACTTAAGGTTAAGTCAACCAACCGTTTTGCAGTACAAGGTTCAGAATTAGAAAAAACAATTTCTCGAGAGAATCTGAAATACCCGCTATTTTTGATGTTTGCAAGATGTTGATTTTTATCATAACAACTAAAGCTGTCTTTTAGATTTCTGTGCGTGTACTCAATCTCATGTACTTTATTAAACATTTCCATATATACCTTTTCAACTTGCCAGTTAAAAACAGGTGGCCAGTCACAGTCAATCGTAGCGAAAACCCCATTGTTTTTTAATATTCGATTAATCTCTTTAAGTGTTGAAACAGGTTCCATCCAATGGAAAGATTGACTGCAAACAACCACATCCACAGAATTTTCTTTGACGCCAATTTCATGTGAATAACCTTTTATGAAGGACATATTTCCTTTCTCTTTTGTTTTGGCTATCTTCAGCATATCTTCACTTGGCTCCACTCCTATAACCTTTACACAATTATTTTGCCAAATAGTTGTGGATAAGCCAGTGCCACAGCCCAAATCGATAACCGTTTCAGGTTTTTTATTTAAATATCCCTTGATTATACGCACAGGATAATCAGGCATCGTAGGACGAGCACAGTCATATATATCAGCGAATCCTTTAAATCTTTCCGCGTTTTTCGTAGAAATACTTTCCATGA
This sequence comes from uncultured Bacillus sp., assembly GCA_937894355.1. Classification (GTDB taxonomy): domain Bacteria; phylum Bacillota; class Bacilli; order Bacillales; family Cytobacillaceae; genus Bacillus_BU. The sequence continues at coordinate 6,535 of CALCRD010000463.1, read as the reverse complement.
TTCTTTCCCTCCATTACTAGTAGATAAATTCCTCAAACCATCGCTCTTTAACCAATTCCTTTTTAGAGATTTTATCCTTTTTAAATTCTTTATAAATAGTTATCGTTTTACATTTTTCTCATATATATCATTTTAACAAATCCACTAATTATCATCTGACCAACAGCTGCAATGATAAGCGTGACAAATATTGTTGCATTAAAATATCCAGCAATGACACCAGCGATTATCATTAAAACAGAGGTGACCAAAAGTATTGGCATACCGGCTTTTGCTCTGATCGCTTTTAGTCTTTCATCTTTTTCCTTGTTGAACTGAAGCTTCAATTTCTTTTCGTCTCGTAACATCCCTCTGTAACGAATGATAATAATTGCTCCCAGTAGACCTAAAGCTGAAGTTGAGCCACATTGAAAGCTGAAAAGATCGCTTTCTTTGACTTCCGGACTTGTTAAAAACACATCATATATTCCTAAAATCACCGAAAATATTACAAGAATGCTGAGTAATAATATCCTCAGTTTGATTACCTTTTTATACCTATCCATTTTATTACCCCTTTCAATTTACATATTCAGAAAAGTCGAATACCTCTTCTATTGAGAGCCCAAAGTAATGGGCAATTTTAAATGCCAGTGGTAAAGAAGCTGTATACTTTCCGACCTCAATAGATGAAATAGTCTGTCTTGTCACACCAACAGCAAGGGCCAGTTCTTCCTGAGACAGCTTTTTTGCTTTTCGCAATTTTGCAATCTTTGTTTTCAAAATAGCACCTCCGACTTGCAATGCTAGCTTTGCAAGTTAAGTATAGTTTGCTTTGCACTTTTTGTCAAGTTTGCTTTGCACTTATGGCAAGAAACTACACCAATATTCCGCAGTATAAGATTGAAACCATCATAGATTACATTGTTTTTGTAAGAGCAAAATAGATTTGAAATAATCTGCTTAATGAAAAGCCCAAAAACAATTGGAACGGATTACAATGGTAAGTGCTATAAGATCAATATAGATATGATACACTTACTGTTAAAACTAACCCCACAGTCTATTTTTCGATAATTTTATTATCTCAATCAAACATGCAACACCGCTAAGCGAATTCTTAACTTAGCACTTTTTTATCTCATAAGTCACTAGTTTGTATTTACATAACATAGAGCAAAAGATTAAATACAAGCATATACATAGGTGAGACTGTACTTTATGGAGGGAATAGTCTTGACCTACACCGTTCAACCAGGTGATACCCTCTGGTTGAACGCCCAAAGATTTGGCCTTACTTTGCCATACTTACTATCTCTTAATCCACAGATCACCAATCCGAGTCTAATATTTCCTGGGCAGGTCATAGTAATATCTGGACCGCCTGAACCTCCAACACGTATATGCCCATTACTGTCCCAAGGATCCAGAGGTAATGATGTAGTTCGGCTTCAAACACTGCTTCAGATTGTGGGCTTCAATCCAGGCCCGATAGATGGAATTTTTGGAATCCAAACTCGTAATGCATTGATGGCCTTCCAGCGTAGTGTAAAGGAGGGATTGCCAGTAACTGGCGAGACCGATATCGGAACGTGGATTATGCTAGGTGCTGAGTGTAATCCTGGGCCCATCATCCCACCTGGCGCTGTGCGCTATATCATACGGCCAGGAGAATCGCTATATATCGTCGCAACCCGCTTTAATATAACCGTTCAAGAAATCCTGCAAGCCAATCCGCAAATCACAAATCCTAACTTGGTTTATGCCGGTCAGGAGATCCTGATACCTGTAAGATAAATAATTGGATTTCTTGCTTGGCATCGAAAATAAAGTTAAAGACAACCACATTATTCACCGAATATAGTTTACTAACCCAGAGTCAGGTACGTAACCTCTGAGGATATATATAATTCGAATGCTATTTTTCATAAAAAAAATTAAGGTCAGCCTGACAAGGTTGGCCTTAATTCTATTAATCTCTATTGTTTATTATGATTAGATCAAAATAAATGCAATTAGGAAAGCGCCCTATTAAATACATAACCAGCACTCAATTCGTTTTTCTACGTTTTTTCCATGAGGCTTTGCCTCCAATATACCTAAGGTTCTAATTTGTTATCTCGTTAAACTACCTACCTGTTGCAGACCTATTTTAATCAGACACTATTTCTGGCTAAATACTAACATACAGAACATCAGTTTAATTATTTATTGCATACTACAAAATTATAAGCCTTATTAAAATCACAATCAAAGTAATAACTAGCAGTCAGAGAATGCTCTTCATATACAATTGACCACTGCGTTATCCATTTTCCATCCCTTTGAGAAACCTGTGCAAGGGCCTCTTTCACCTGTTGAACAGTAAGTGAACCTCCATTCTCTTCATAGAGCGAACTAAGATATTCAAATCTTTGTTTTGCGCTTTCCCCACCGGCAGCTGTATTTCCATGGATAAGATTAAAGTTTGTCACAGTGCTTGTGTTCAAAACAACTAATTCCCCATCCACAAACTCAATAACAACTGACGTACCAGCAGCATCAGAAATGGCCAAATGATGGCTTATACCACCTGAAGCATAGATATCATATTGTTTTAATATTTCTATAGCTTCAGCAACGCTTGCTGCTTTATTCAACAAGAGACGAATCGCTGTTGTAATTGTCAGATCAGGCCTGTATGTATCAATGGTTATCATACCGCCCTCATTGACTTCGAGATCGGCAACACAGAGTCCAGCTTCATTTATTCCATCCATGGGGACATATAAAGCAGCAATGGCCAACATTTTATTAGTAATACCCTCTGGCACAGTTTTTGAACTAGAGGTAATATTTTGAAAATCGCAAGTCGAAATTGATGCATAACCAGCTTTAGGGACACATTTTACAATGATCGGAACAGAACCTTTCCAATCAAAATTTCGTCCCCAAACATGCGAACCATCTGGAGTGTTAGCAGAAATAGTACTACACGCAAGCTCGCTTTCATTGACATCTACAGAATAAAAACCTTTGGAGATGCGTTTTGTAAGAAATGCAGCCACTGCTTTATCTGAAGATGCTCCTCCTGATTTCAAAAAATCTTCAAAATGGTAGTCTCCTTCCACTTCAAGGTAGTATACAGGTTTTTCATCTGTTATTTTTTCAATGGAATTGATTATTCTAAGCTCGTCATAGAACAAGAGACCAGTGCCACCTGCAATAAGAAGTAAAACTATCATCAAAGGGATCAGTATTTTTCCCGCATTCCACAATTTTTTCACCCCATTAAATATAAGTAATCTTTAGTTCAAGTTACAGAGAAACAGTTCTGCACCTTTTTCAACCTGATCAGGAATTACTCCAGTTGAGCTTAGTTTACACGGTATAAAGGTCATTTTAAGCTTGAGTTCTTAACCTTATGCAAAATAGCCAATTAAAACCTGATAAACCGATTCCTCCTATAATCTCCGAATCGGGAAAAACATATAAGCTTTGCCTGTCTTTGGACAAATAAAATCATGTACTGCCCCTGCAAGTGAAATGTTGCTTTCTTTTAAATATTGAATAACGCCAGGGAAAGTAGCTCTATTTCCGTTCTCAATATAAATAACCAAAAACCAACCATTTAGTCAATCCATCTGGAACTTCCGCATCGTCTAAGCACTCAACACCAGCAAGATATAATCCTTAAAAGAGCCTGAACTCCAACGTTCATTCGTTATGTAAATACGATATAAATTTCTTTGTGCTGATGTTCTCACTATACGCTAACCCGATAATGAAATCCTTGATTTGTTTTTTTAAAACCCTCAATCAGACTAGCACCAACGAACCTCCCCTTGACACCGCTATTCCAATTGATATGAAACTCGTGAATCTGTCTATCAACTAAACACATTTTTACAGCATATCCTAGCGCCTGAGGCCAATCCTCAACGAAGGCATTAAAAATACTGGTTACAGTGCCAGATGGTATATTTTCTTTACGAAAAGATCACATATAATCACTAAATAAATACTGGCTTCCGTATTGACATTGTACCAGCGTATGAGAACCGATCCCTTTCGCATTGCTTTCATACAGCTCTTTGAGCTTTTTACGAGATATTTTTGGAGACCAATGGTATCTGTTAAATCGTTCTGCTAATTTTTCAAGTTCATCCCGCTCCCGCGCCAGCCAATTAACAGGACTCGAACCAGTAAAGTCCTTGATAGGCTTAAGTTTGCTTCCAACACCATTCAAAATATCTACTTATCAATTTATCAGATAAACAATTTAGCCATCTTAGCCCAAGAATAAGTTAGAGTTGTTTTTTTGTACCTTTAATACAAATAGCTAATCTTTCCGTCTTATTTTTTGGCTTAATGATAACAGTCCCGCTGCTTCCCCTACTATATTTCTTTATTTCTACATCGCATTCACTACCTTCTATCTCGATATCATTCAATGTTATATATTTCACTTCAGGATAATAAATAACAGTTACTGCAGAAGTGCTGATATTTTGACATACCAAATTAAAGTTCCCACTGTGATAATCATAGCCGTATTCTAATAATTCTCCACTTGTACTCATTGGGTAGGCTCTTTTAAGTGCCTTGATATATTTACATTTCTCCATACCAGAATAATAACACCAAAAAGTATTACTCCATAGGTATTTCTCAAACTTTTTGATTATTGCTATTGCTAGTTCGTAGGTAACATCAAAGTCAGTAAATGCTCCCCATTCGCCTACCATAACTGGCATATCCAATCTATCCTGTACTTGTTTATGTGTATCAAAAATATAATCAACCCTTTGTTGATTATAAGCATCGTATCGATCGGTATCAACAACCAGGTCATATCCATGCGGAGAGTATACCTGAGCCTGATCAATCCTACCTATTTCCGACTGGATGGCAACATTAGAAAAATAGTTTGTCTCAGTAAAAATAAAACCTTCTGTATCGACTTTTCGGATCTCTCCTGCAACCTTAGCAAAAAATGGAGATAGGATGTTTCTATCATAAGCTTTGGCAGCAATTCCTGAACTTCCAACTATTTTTTTATAAATTGTTAACTCAGATAGATTCTTTAATATAGTAAATCGCTTTTCTTGATCCATCCATAATTTAGTTAGTTCTGCCAAATTAGGCTCTGGTGTGTTTAGCACTTCTTTAGCATAAGCCAAAATCAATTCTGCAAGAACTTCTTGAGATAAACTTCCAACAGCTGGCTCGTTCATGAGGTCATAACCAATTATATTATCACAGTCTTTAAAGAAAGCTGTCACATGTGCCCACATTTTAGCATAATGGTCTTGAAGCCCGATACCATCATGGGCAGGTGTATTAGTCCAAAAATTATCAAATGCCCTCATAACCGCACCACTTTGAAGATAGGCATCACTCCACATTTTTCCTTCTATGTGTGGCTCTCCGTCTGTGATCGTGGCCCATTCTGGTGCGCCATCTCCATATTTGTAGCTATATAAGTCTTGGTGCATATCTAAAAAAACATAGATATCATTCTCTCTAGCAAGTCCTACAAACCTTTTTATTTTTCTTAGATAATCATCGTCATATTGCAAAGGACTCGGCTCAACACCATCCCAGATAAGTCCCATTCGAATAACATTAAAACCTAGATCCTTAAACCATTCAAACACAGCATCATCGCACTTAGTAATATAGTTCAGTGACCTTTCTTTGCAAACAAAATTTATACCACTTAGTATAATGTGAGCTCCAGTTTCATCAACAAACTTTTTGCCATTTACAAATAACTTTTTCATTCTTTCGCCTCCAACCCTACAGTTTTTCCCTGTTTAATATATATAAATCAGAACACTTAACACTTTCCCTGCTATATTCTTATTAAATATTCCCTATAACTCTTAATTGACAGTTTCCCTTTCTCCATTTTATACCAGTTTTATTGTTAAAAGATACTAATTTTCAAAGCGCTTATGGGTAATTTCATGTTTTCATCTGGTTCTAAAAGTGTGTCCTAAGCTGGGTTTAAACTGTTTATGGCTCTGGGCTTTCTTATTCTCTTTAAGGATACCTTAAAGCAAAAAGCAAGCGTAAATATCTATAAAAAATGAGAGCCTTGAACTTATCATTCAAAACTCTCAAATATCATATATGTATTGGCTTTATAAGCCATCTATCTATTATAATATGGGGTGAACAGTGGGAGTCGAACCCACGGCCTCCAGGGCCACAACCTGGCGCTCTAACCAACTGAGCTATGCCCACCACGTAAAGTTGGCAGGGGAGACAGGAATTGAACCCGCAACACTCGGTTTTGGAGACCGATGCTCTGCCAATTGAGCTACTCCCCTGTATTATACTAAATGGCTGGGGTGCCTGGATTCGAACCAGGGCATACAGGAGTCAAAGTCCTGTGCCTTACCGCTTGGCGACACCCCATTAGTTATTAAATCGATATGGTGGAGCCGATGGGGATCGAACCCACGACCTCTTGAATGCCATTCAAGCGCTCTCCCAGCTGAGCTACGGCCCCATATGGCTCCCCAGGCAGGGCTCGAACCTGCAACAACCCGGTTAACAGCCGGGTGCT
>CALCRD010000462.1 GCA_937894355.1 uncultured Bacillus sp. | reverse complement strand
TCTGTGATCCCTTTTACAAGCGCACCGACCTTGATATTTCCATTGCGATCTTGAACTTTACCCATAACGGTACCGGGAGAGATGTATTCATATTCTAAAACCAAGCGTGGCGGAGGGAAATTTGGACTAGTCCCGCCCAAATACTCTTTTGTAATCCATTCGCTATAACCTGTACTACTCAGAACTTTGAGAACCAATGTTAAAGAGCTTCCCCACCCGTCTTTTAGAATTGCATGTTTAACATCCCAACTAGCATAAGCATTATTAGCAGTAGGTGTTGTTACGGAAATAGGGACACTTTCTACTTCTGAAGGCATATTATTCCATGTTAAGGTTCCCTCTTCCCAGCCGTCATTGGGGCAATAATAGACCCCTACCTCTCCTATTTTGTCACCGTTCGTCATCGCATATGACTTTAAACTAGCGCTTTTAAGTCGATAATTTGACGGCAGCGATGGCAATTCAAATTTATACCATGTATGTTTGTTATAACCTGAAGCATTCCAAATTGTAGTCCAATTTTGTGAACCACGATTTGCATCGGGAGCACTTTGCTCAGCAGTGGTATCAGCTGCAACGATAAGATCAATAACTCCTTCATGCTCGAATAAAGTTATATTTTGCACAAGATGCGAATCTAATCCGATTGTAATCAATGCTTCAGAAGGGGCAAATGGTGCTTTCTCCACACGTAAAATATAATTCCCTGGATCAATGTCTAACAATTCATAGAAACCATCTTCATCAGCAAAAATAGTTTTAATTAAATTACGGCTCCCATCGAGTAAATCAATTGTGGGTTCTTCAATTAGGGTACCTACAAGATCTGTGATAATTCCTCTGACAGATCCTCCGTTATGAATAACTGTTGTATATTCAATTTGTGGTTTAGTCATCCCGGATTCTTTAGAATAATATGTTCCTCTTCTGCATGGTTCTCCAATAGAACGAAGTACAAAAGTTAACGATGTCTTTTCGCGATTAGCCCTTAAAAAGGGGGCAATATCCCACGACACAATTGTGTTGTTCGCAGTGGGTGTAGCCACTGCGAACGGAACTGATTCAACTTTATCGTGAGGAGCATTATTCCAAGTAATCTCCTCTTCATCCCAATCATTATCAGGGCAAAAGAAAACTCCGATTGGGCCACTATCATCGCCTTCTCCAAAGATAAAAGCCTTCAGATGTGCCTCATGAATTCTTTGTCCTTCTTCTATGGGAGGAAGTTCGAATTTATACCATGTTTCTCTATTCCAACCTGCACTTCGCCAAACGACGGTCCAATTAACTTTACCATAATTGGCATCTTTAGCATTCTCAGCAATATCGGTATCTTCGCTTACAAAAACAATGTTGGCATTTCCCCAGGCATTAAACACTATGAAACATAACATTAAAATGCTCATTAGGAGACTTAAGGATATCCTTTTATACAAATTTCCCCACCCCCTTAACAATATAATAACTGTAGATTATTTTTCGATAATCTTCCCTATGATCTTTCCTTCATTTCCAGCAGAGGTACCGCTACTTTCTTTCCCAGTTTTAGTTTTAACTGTGATATAAGGAACAGCATAAGAGATCTCCCTAGAATACCAAGCTGTATAAGGTCGTGCCGGTAAATTATTATCCTGCATCAAGACTATAGTGGTAGTAGTACCTGGTTTTGCCAAATCTTTCAACGGCGTGATATCGAAGTTTACCCAACCTTTTTTGCCCATTTCATGGCTTCCTATTGGCTCATCACTAATGTCATCTAAAGGAGCATTTCTCCAAGTTATAGTTTCTTCAGACCATTTGTTATCACTGCAAAAGTAAATAAAATGCTCATCTACATCTTCGTGATCGCCGTTGATATAGTTTTCTATCGAGAAGGTTATTGATTCGATCTCTTCATTCCTGCTTACTCTGGGAAAATCGAACTTGAAGAAAGCGAATCTTTTATAACCAGGGGCATCCCAAGTCTCATGCCAAGTTCTGTTGAAAGTTGTATCGGGATTGGTTTGATAAACTTGTGCATCCTCAAGAATATAACATACATAGTCACGAGCACTAACGATTGAACTAGCCAAAACTACCAACAAAACAGCAACTAATAAATTTCTACTTTTTTTCATTTTAATACCTCCTAGTATAATTTAGGGGACAATCACCAATAGAGATTTGAAATTTTTCATGGAATTTTCCACAGAAATATAGGATACTTTCCAAACATACAATCCCGGCGACACATCCCTTCCGTTAATATCTTTGCCCTTCCAGGTCGACCAATTAGGAGTTTGGGGTGAAAAGCTGGTGACCAAAGCACCATTTAAATTATAGATCTCTATTTGCTTAACTATAGCAGGATGTTCCATCTTGTGATCGATCAACAAAGCTTCGTCCAAATTCAGAGAAAAAGGATTTGGGCTTAAATTAAATGTTCGATCATCATCATTTTCAAGCAGCTTAAAATCAAATTGTGTGAGGACTCCATCCATAATTTCTATGGTCTTTTGTTGGTTTTGATAGCCGCTTTTTTCAACATTAACATCATATATACCGGGAGCTAACGGTAATAGGTACCATCCATTAATGCCATTTGTGGTCCATTTTGAGCTGTTGCTAATTTTTGTTCCAGGAAGTGGTTGATTATAAGCATTAGTTATGATGCCTGTCAAACCTGTTTGTACTTCAAAGGGGGGTTTTACAAATCTTCCCTGTAAAGACAAATATGGAATCCTAGCATCCCAACCATGCTCCCGGGTATACCAAGCTGTTAAATTACCAGTACCAAGTTGTCTCATTAAAAAAGTTAGCTCTTCATTATTAATCAATTGCAGTGCTTCTGGATCTGTAATTTGGAAATAGATTCTTCCACTTTGATTTGGTTTAGCCTTTGCAACTAAACGTTCGTTAAGGTTATTTCTCGGTGCGCCAGACCAAGTTATTTCGTCTTCAATCCAACCAAAATCACAGATATATAGACCTATCTCCGGTGCGCTCCCTCCAGCGCCAGAATATACTACAGCACTGAACGTTGCTGAGGTGAGTGATGATGTAGCCGCTATAATGCCTGGTTTGAATTTAAAAAAAGCTTCTCTTCTATATCCCTGACTACCGTAAATTTCAAACCAAGCCTGATTGCCATAATTATTTTGGGAAGAATTTTCCACAATATGCGCATCAGCTATAGGGTATAGAATATGATCTGTTTCAAAAACATGCCAGCTTGGTTGGGACAACTCTTCAATTCTTTCGGCTATTTGTGTTCTAACCTCATAGATTCTAGTGCCTGTTCTCTCAAAACCCATGTTCAAATCCCAACAAACCTCTTGGGTTAATCCCATTCGCTCCTCTATTGATAGCGGCTTACCTCTTGCCTGTTCATAAAGCCAAAAGTATTCTCCGTCTTCCATGCCTTCTCTGATCATTTCTGTGCGAATAGAACCGATGGGCCCTTGAATTCCAACCTTGCTACCTGGATAAATCAACATCCCATCACCGTTTCCCGTCCCTGTTTGAGGGTTTTCCCATACATCAATAGGCTTCTTATAAGCTCCATCCTCTAGACGACTATACACCGTTGTTGCCCAATATAATTCTCCTTCAATCGAAAAACGATAGCGATACCAGGCCAAAACTCGTGGAGAGGTAGCGTAGTCATCGACATTATACGTTGGGTAGCCCGCTGCCGACCCACACCAATACCACCACATCCCGTCTCCGGCAACTCTTCTTTGTAAAGCGATATTATTACGCCATTGGAATGTATAATAAGGCGGCACCCAAATATCAATATACCCCGCCAATTCTTCTCGCGGACCAACTGTAACAAGATGTGGAATTTCAGGAGCTACCCGATGAAGATATGAGCCGGTTTCTCGTACTCTCGGAAACTGACTAGGTCCCGGTTCATCAATTACATAAAAATATGCTTTGTCTTCCCATCCTCCGGATATTAAATAATCAACAATCCGACGTAATTCGATTTCATCTTGATAAAAAGGACATCCGATTGAATTAAGTCTTGGATCATTTAAATAGTAAGCCGCCCTTGGATCCGTTAAAGGAATTGGTAAAGCTCGAGGCATAAACCTATGTTCCAGTTGAAATTGATAGTATTTATCCAAGATGGTTTCCGCTTCATATGTACCTGCCTGTATATTGAAATGGTCTAAAATTTGGGGTGCCCAAATTCCAAAAGCGGATCTTGTGTGGGTCTCCACAGGTAATTCAAAAGCAAAAACTCTAAATTGAATAGGTATAACGCGATGATACGAATTTGCTGTCAGTGTAATATTACCCTGGTAACTCCCTGGTGGTGTTCCAGGCGGTACATACCATCGAATCCATAGCGGTTGGTTTTCACCTACAGAAATATCAATTCCACTTTCTGGAAACGGGATTAGGGGATCAGGATACCAACCAGTTGGAAAACCACTCCGGGCTGTTTCTAGATAAACATAACCAACTTGGAAAATTTCAGCACATGATGAAACGATTATTCCTGGCCCTTGCAAGTTGCTAACCGAGATCTGCAGTCTATCAATCCTCTTACCGTTAGCAGTAACTACAAGTTGAAGGGATTCATATTCATTTGCTGCAGCAAACATTTTAATGGGAGTTGTATCTAAATCTATCCCTTCAGAGGGGGGCATATCCTTAAACACCTTGACTGTTGGTAATTGATACCAAATATGTGGTGTAGAATAACTAAACGAGGCCATAAGTATGAAAAAAGTTATTGTTAAACATAGATTAATTACTTTGTTTCGGTAAACCAGCATCTTATGGCCTCCTTTTTAAATAGCTTAATATGACAGATGTTTATTTAGTTTTTCAATCTGCTCCCCTACTTTTTTCCGAGCTGATATTAGCTTTTCAGGTGAGCGCTCAAAATCCATAGGAGTACGGATAAGGGTATCTGGCAGCGCAAGAATAGCTTCACTTTCTTTTATTAACTCGCTATCTTCTGGCTTCCCAAATGCTTTTAACTGATTGGTTTTTTGCTCAAGGATTTTAAGATAATCATAATCCTGAACTCCATCACGAATCACTTCAAGACGTAGCGAATTTACTGGTCCCTTTTCATCCCAATACATAAGTGAACCATCACCATTCGCTCCTCCCCAGCTTTCAGCCTCTTGCCATACATCCTTAACCCAGTAAGTTGTCGCCCAGTAGAGCATGCCATCTAAATCATACTTATAGGTCATCCAGAAGAGCATTCTATGAGAAATCGCCGGGTAATCTATAAAGAAATTAGGATATGGTTGTTTGGGACCGCAGCATACATACCACCATACCTCTTTGCCCTTTTCTTTTTCAGCCTTAGCTGCCTCTTCATTGAAAGCATCTATTATTGGCACCCAGATGTCCACAGAATCCTTTAGTTCGTCATGGATACCTACTGTTAGCAACACCTTAAGATCAGGGTGAGTCTGCTTTCTAACCTTACCAGCTTTAACTAATGCTGGAAATCTATCTTTGCCAGGTTCATCCCAAATGTAGTTGTAGGCCATGCCCAGTAAACCGCGCTGCTCAAGATGATCGCAAAGTGGCTTTAGGGTATTAATCTGGTTTCTTACTTCTGATTCCAAATCAACATATCCTAAAGGAAATGAACTACCAATTGCAAATGCATTAAGCCCTTTTGCCATGTAATAATCAAGTTCCTGATCATACTTTTCAAAATTATACACTGGACTATTTTTATCCACAACTTCGGGCATACCTAGCGAACCAAAGCCTAGCCTGTGCTCAAGCATATTTTCTCTGTATTTCCTAACTAAGTCATATAGCTTTGGACCATTTTTATCCAAACCATGTCTGCTTGCTATATACTGATCCCAAAGGCCAAAAGCTGTTCTTAAGTTTGAAGTCGTTGGAAGAGAAAAATCCCACACTCTCAACGAAACTTCTACTTTAGTAATCTCTTTATCATCCGCTATAATCGACCAAGTTCCATTATAAGTCCCCGCAGGCATTCCTTCGGGAATATAAATTGTCAACCATAATGGTTGATTTTCCTGTGAATTGATGGTAAAATTTCTGCACTCCACAAGCGGGTCAGGATATTTACCAATCTCGCAGGCTAATGAGCTCACGATCTCAGTTTCAAGATACTTTTGCAAATAAGATTTTATGTTATCTGCTTCGATTTTACCCTTTCTAGATTCATGCATCAAAGGTTGAATATCTAGTTTCATTTCACCTTTTGCTAAGCTTGGTTTAATAACAAGTTGGAATGAAACTCGTTCATTTTTTGCACCATAAAGTTTAATCTCGGGCTCAGGTTTACCAACAGGTGCAAAATCGTCTGGTGATACCTTAACAATCGGTTCTTCTGACCAAATTTGGAAATCTTTACTTGACGAAATAAGCTTGCCTTCTGATTCTTTTGGCTGAACTCTGGCGGCATATTGTTTAATACTGTCAGGTTGCACAGCGTTTCTTTTAATTAATGCTACATATTGGGCGTCTATTTGCTGTTTTTCTAACGGTGTATAAATCTCACGAGAATATTTCCCATGCCAAAGTGGAATTTCCAGGTACTGCTCCTTGTTTATCGGGTCGATAATTAATTCTTTCCCCTTATTATCTCGAAAACTTAATTGCAAACAAGTATATCCATTTTTGGGTATTTCGAACCCGTCGAATTTTAAAGTTGTGGTCTGACCTCTCTTAAGTTCTATCTGCTGCTCGCCTAAGTCAATTAACGTATTACCCCTGACCGCTTTCACATCGCAAGTGATATTACCTAAATCTATTAATGATAATAGACTTACCTCTACTTCTGCTTTGCCGTCCTCTTCTCGTTTGCTTGTTGCATCTGCAATAATATTTTGAGAACTTGTTATTGGTTTAATTGCACCCTCAGCTAAATTTATACTGTAGGTGGTTTCCCATTCATCATTAGGTTTTAATCCAAAAGGAATGTAATGAATTTCAAAACGTGGATGCTCTGTCTTATAATAGGGTGATACACCATCGTTGGTATAAATAGCGTTTAACTTGGAAAAATCGCAAAGAAAATTCAAGCCTGTATCTCCTTGGCTTGCGTAAAACCAACCTCTCGCTGGCACTAGCCAGTAATTGAAACCACAAGGAGCCAATATGTCTCCATATGTAAGATGTTGCATTCTTGTAGATGTTGGGATGCTGAATAATAACTGTTTATTGTCGGAAAAAATGTTCATAAAACCCTCGACAAAAGGAGAGAGAAGATAAACTGCAGTACCGTGGTTCATAAACTTCATGGAAACTTCTAGGCACGGCTTATCTACTGCCAAATACATACGACGAACCAATTTAAGTCCAGGGTAGTCTGTGAACTTATCATATGAAAGTATCAATTCAGTTCCAAAATTATCTTTTTTATAACTCTCTATCTTATATTCACCCACTGATGCCTCAGATGGATAGCTGCGATCAATGTGTTCTGTGATGAGACCTCCTAAAGCTCTGGTAGTTTCTTTACCTACCTCTGAAATATTGTCAAAAGTCCACTCGCTATTTGTTTTTGTTTCTTTTAACGATACAATTCTTCCACCTCTTTGTGTCTCAACTTCAAGCTTTAGATATTTATTCTCAAGTTTATATCTACTATTCGCTAAGATAATTCCCTGAAGCGCAAGTAAGATTAATACTACAAAGGCAATAATCTCTTTGAAACTTTTTTTCATAAAGTTCACCATCCTAAAAGTCATATACCAAATTTATTTTGTTTGCATTCCCAATCGCATTAGGTAAAAATGCATAGTCAAGTTTCCAAGCTCCTTGTTTAAAACTTACGCCAGCACTAAAACCGCTACCACTCAGACCAGAGCGCACAGATACTCCCTTCGAAACCACACATTCATAACCGCAGGAAATATATCTTAATCCTCCCAAATTTTTCAAATCAAAAGCGAACAATCCATTTTGGCCTGTTTTTATTCCTACACCTAAGTCTAAAGTAACTTCTTTCTTTGCTGAACTAGGTAAAGTTTGTTCTCCATTGGTGATTTCCCAATTGCTGTAGAGATCATTACATTTTATAACCATGCCAAGATTGATTTTGGGGCTATATTGCTGCAAATAGCCAACCTCTAATGAAAGATTATAACCTTTAGCTTCTCTATCGCCAGAAGCTTGAACCTTATTTCCTCTAATTAAAATTCCAAAACCGCACCAGTTAGGTAACCCATCGCGACCACGAATGGGATAATTATGTGCCCATGCTGACCTAATTTCGGATTCCTCATACCCGGTTCGATTAGATGCAACTCTAATAGACGATAGCGAGAGGCCAAAAGTTCCAAACTTTTTACTTGGGAGTGCTACAGTCAGAAAATCGAGTGGTATTTCAAGACCAAACATATTTTCCCTAGATGCTAAAAGAGCACCCTGTTTTAAATAAGCTAGCCCAGCTACGTTCCAGCCCAGGGCATTAATATCATCCGCTACTGCTACAAAACTCCCTCCCATACCAAGTGGTCTTGCTCCTAGATCCAATTTATAAGCAGATATATTTGGTAAAATTAATGCCATAATCATGATAGCTAAAAATAACACCCTGAATTTATTGATCATATCAATAGCCTCCTTTCTATAATATCTTCTTTATTTAAATAACTGTAACTCGTAATCTGATTAAAATAATGTTGCTCATTTCAGAAGAAGGTACGGCGTTTTTTAAGCTGACTTCCTGATAAAATTTTTGATATATTTCGTTGTGGTCGTGGTCAGATTGCGGATTACAATTAAATAAGAGTTATAAATTAACCGTTCCAACCTTGTTAAAAAGATCATTTTGAACTTTTTGCGCACATTTTTCCATTTCTTTAGTAGGATCAGCATTTCTATTCAACAAAACAGCTTGGATGGGTTGGATCAAATATTGTTTTACCTTATCCCAGTATGGGAAAAAAGGCTCTGGTCGAGCAAACTTACTCTGGGCCTCTATTGCCTCTGACCATTGAATAGGAAATTCAATGCTATCTGATTGCAGCAAGCCTTTCCAAATAGGTATTGTAGGTGCCATGATCCCATATTTTTCCTGCAACTTCCAACGTTTAATCATCGTCTCTCTACTAATATGATATTTTATATACTCAAAAGCTACACGCTGTTTTTCTTTACTTGCAGTAGGATTGATAATATATACTCGAGGTGCCATTTGACTTACATGTTTTCCGGAAGGCCCCGCTGGCAGAGGCGCCAAACCTATTTGACTTATGGAGAGACCTGAATTAACAAGACCTGACATATCTTGCGCATAAAATTTATACATAGCGCTTCTGCCGGCAACAAAATCGTTTCTAAGTTCACTGATATCCTGAAGTACATTTTTTTGAATTACATCATATTTCCAACGAAGATCTTTATAAAATTGCAATGCCATAACTCCGGGTTCCTCTTGAAAGGTTGCTATCATTTTTTTAGATTTGGGGTCGAATCGCATAAAATCTCCGCTTGCTTGCCAGACAAAATCCATAAAGTGCCAGGCACAAAAGTCCATACCAAGCATCCCATAACCATATTTGTTTTCCGCTTTATTGGTCAGCTGCTGAGCATATCGAGCCAACTCATCCCAATCTTGCGGTGGTTTCGATGGATCAAGCCCTACTTTTTCATATAGATCCGTTCTATATGCAAGAAGCATCATATAATATTCCCGTGGCAGTCCATAGTACCTGCCATCTTTAACTACTGGCTCTAACATATTAGGGTATATTTCATCTAGTTGACCCCATTCATTTAGCAAATCAGTAATATCTGCAGCAAATCCTTGCTCAATATAAGTTCGTGTATCCACTCCAGGTATATCAGCAAGATCCGGTGCTGTCCCACCTGCCATAGCTGTGGCGAAAACCTTTCTCTCTTCATCTCCAGAAGGAGCTGTCCGTCTAATAACTTTAATATTAGGATGAGTACGATCAAACTCCTCACGAATCTCCCGTTCCACTTTAACATTAGGAGCATCTCCGATTAGTTCCCCTTCCCAAGTGACGATTGTCACAACTTCATCAGTAGAAGCTTTTTTTTGATTACAACCGGAGATCACTACAATACAGAGCGCTAAAACTAATAGTAAAACAGGGATCTTTCTTTTCACCTAGCTTACCTCCTCTTGAAATTCTTGTTTGGACGATTCCCTTATGATCAATTCACCTGGCAAAAGAACTTGCTTCTTAGCTTTCTTTCCTGACAATAGCTTAATTAATAATCCTGCAGCCTCTTCCCCTAATTTATCCATAGGAAGCCGCATACTGCTGATTGGGGGATCTAGGGATGAAATCAGTGGCACATCATTGATACCAACCAATGCTACGTCTTTGGGGACACGAAGCCCTCTTTCTTTGATGGCACGCAGGGCACCTGCGATCAAAAAATCTTCACCAAAAAAAGCTGTGGGATGGTTTGGAAGCTCTAGAAGTTCACTCGCTAGCTTATATCCCTCCTCCTCTGACCAGTCTCCAAATCTGATGCACTGTAATCCTCCTAGAAACTGTTCTGAAGCCTTGCGATATCCCTTTAGTAATGCACGGTTAATCCAAAAATCCTCAGGTCCACTTAAATATGCAATTCGCCGGTGGCCTGCTGAAGATAAATGCTCTGTAATATCCATGGCAACTTTTTCATAATCTATGTTTACC
This sequence comes from uncultured Bacillus sp., assembly GCA_937894355.1. Classification (GTDB taxonomy): domain Bacteria; phylum Bacillota; class Bacilli; order Bacillales; family Cytobacillaceae; genus Bacillus_BU. The sequence goes on along the minus strand of CALCRD010000462.1, from coordinate 1,899 downwards.
ACATACCGTTTTTCATCTGGTTCACGATTCAAAAGCACAAAAGGTATGTTCTGGCTTTCTAGAAACTTAATCTCTTCCTCAGTTGTCTCTTGTGTTGGCACTAAAATGCCATCTAAGTAGTTCCGAGCAGCTACTTCCCCTTTATTTGTATCCTCATCTGTCAGAACCAATAAGAGATTATAGCCTTCTTCGGCAGCAACCCTAGTTGCCCCCTGAAGAACCTGGGACAGCGTTGGATGCATAGCATGCTCCATCTGAAAAATATAAAACCCGATTATTCCAGTTTTCTTTCCAGCAAGAGAGCGGGCAGCAATATTGGGGCGGTAGTTCATTTTTTTTGCGAGCTCTTGGATTTTTTGCTTTACCTCTACGCTTATTAAATTAGAATCATTCAAAGCTCGCGATACTGTTGGCTGGGAATAGCCAGATATTTTAGCCAAATCATTAACCGTTACTTTTTTCATTTTTACCACCTATAATTTTCATTAGAACACATTTCTCTGCATTCGAATGCATGCGTAGCTAAAAAAATATGTATCATAATCTATATTAATTGTTATAGTCATATGTGCATGCGAATGCACTACATTAATATTATTCGCCAAGGATTTCCAAATTCCTTCTGCATGGTTAAGATTTGTTAAGTAGTACTTAGCTTTTTTGTTACAAGGCTCTTTTGCAATTGCTCTACCCCTTAATCCCTGTCATCACAATTCCCTCAAGGATATACTGCTGGAAAAAGACGAACATTAGAATCACAGGCAAGGCTCCCAGAACTAAGCTTGCCATCACCACATTGGGCTCGCCTGCACTGTTTTGCAGCTGATAGAGCCCTACCATCAGGGTCCACAGTTCCTTCTTCTGGATTACGATAAAGGGCCACATAAAATCATTCCAAGAGCACATAAAACCCATGATCCCCAGCACTGCAAACACAGGCTTGGAAAGGGGCATTGCGATCTTTGTGAAAACATTCATCTCTGTGGCACCATCGATCCGGGCTGCATCCAAAAGCTCCATAGGCAGCTGATCGAAAAAACCTTTGAACAGGTACACTGCAAAACCCGAAGCGCCTGCAGGCAGAATCAGTGCCCAGAAGGTATTGAGTAGATTCGTATGTGGAAACGGAATTCCAAACAAGGACCTGAAAGGGAATTCTTTCAGGATCAGGTAGTTGGGGATGGTAAGTACCATGCCTGGAATCATCATGGTCCCGATAAAGAACAAGAGTAGCACTCTGCCCCAGGCAGGTGAGACCAGCCTTGAGACAGCATAGGCTGAGAGCGAACAAACAAGTAACTGCCAGGCTACAGAGAGAATCGCGACAACCAAACTATTGCCGAAAAAGCGGCTGATTGGCATCTCACCTAAAGCTGTATAAGCCTTCCGATAGCTATCGAAAATAGGAGCGAAAGTTCTGCCCACAAGAATGCTCCGGGGCGTGGAGGCAAGATCGGCTTTAGTCAATACTTCTGCTGCCACAGCTCGCAGTTCACTCTGTTTTGCGGGTGGTGGTGTAGGCTCAATATTTTTGCCATCAGGGTAAAAGCGTCCTCTCAATTCTTTGGAGATATCCCCGGCTCCCGCAATCCAGTCCTGGCGCTGGGTGGCTTTGGAGACTGTAGCTGCCTCCCATAGCTTCTTTGCCTGAAACTGAGGTGCATCCAGTTCATAGACAAGTTTACCATGGGCAAAAAATTTAGTTCTAACCTCTTTTACATCCGGCCTTTTTTGGAGAAGATAGAAGCTTGCAAGAACTGCATCTGCCTCTAGCTGATCTTTACTTACCCCATCTGGAGCATTGAACTGAAGTTCCACCATAGTAGGCCGAGGGGGAATTAATCTGGGCGGGAGTTTATAGATTTCAATATTGTCTTTGAGGGAGGACGAGAGCATCCA
>CALCRD010000461.1 GCA_937894355.1 uncultured Bacillus sp. | reverse complement strand
TTAATCATGGCTGTTTTACTGTCAAATCACTTCATTCTCATCTTAAAAAGCAACAATGTTTGCTGTTTTACTGTCAAATCACTTCATTCTTATCTTAAAAAGCAACAATGTTTGAGAAAAGAGCCTTAATCATACAGGATATACAGGATGTTTACGCTCTGAAAAGACAGTATACTTAGTCATATAAGCTGAAAAACGAGTACACAGCACCTGCCGTAATGATTCTCCAGAGACGATTCCATCAATCACCATTTCCGAGGCAAGTCGATAAATATCGATATTCTGCTTATATTCCATTCTTTTTTCCTCAATGAATTTTTGCCGGTCTTCTTCTTTGAGCTCCGCTATTTTATTTGCATAAACCGCATTCACAGCTGCCTCAGGTCCCATTACTGCAATTTGTGCATTTGCCAGTGCTAAACAGCAATCAGGCTCAAAAGCAGGGCCAGCCATCGCATATAATCCAGCACCATAAGCCTTACGAACAATTAGTGATATCTTCGGAACTGTGGCTTCACTCATCGCAGCTATCATTTTAGCACCATGACGAATAATCCCCTCTCGCTCCACCCTGGACCCTATCATAAAACCTGGAATATCAGCCAAGAACAAAAGAGGAATATTAAAGGCATCACAAAGAGCAATAAACTTTGCTGCCTTATCAGCAGAATCCGGAAAAAGGACTCCGCCTTTTACTCTCGGTTGATTGGCAATAATTCCAATTGGATTTCCCTCAATACGGGCCAAACCCGTAATTAGCTCCGGTGCAAACAACTTTTTCACTTCAAAAAAAGATTCAGAATCAATGATCCGATCAATCAACTGAAACATATTAAAAGGAGCATTTTGGTTCGCTGGTAAAATCTGTTCCAGTGACTTGGCGAATTCCTTAACCGGAACACTTTCAATATTCGGTGGCTTCTCGGCAAAATTAGCTGGAAAGTAGGACAAATATTTTCTAGCCATCCCAATTGCTTCTTGTTCTGTTTTTGCTAAACAATCACCGCATCCGGAAACACTGCAATGCATCTTTGCCCCACCCATTTCTTCTAAGGAAACCTTTTCACCGATTACCATTTCGGCCATCCGTGGTGAGCCCAAATACATAGAGGAATTACCCTCTACCATAATGACAAGATCGCAGAATGCTGGGATATATGCCCCCCCTGCTGCCGATGGACCAAACAGCACACAAACCTGCGGCACCTTGCCAGATAGCTTGACTTGATTATGAAAAATTCGGCCTGCTCCCCGGCGTCCAGGGAACATTTCTACTTGATCAGTAATTCTTGCACCTGCAGAATCCACTAAATATAACAAAGGTATTCTTAGTTTTTCAGCTGTTTCTTGAACTCTAATTATTTTTTCAACTGTTCTTGCACCCCATGAACCTGCTTTAATAGTAGAATCATTAGCCATAACACATACGGTCTGTCCATTAATTTTCCCAATACCGGTAACAACTCCATCTGCAGGTAAATCACCAGCAAGACAATTGGCAAACAACGCATCCTCAACATCAATTCCATCATCAAATAACAGCTTTAATCGATCCCGGACGAACAGTTTTCCTTGGGCAGTATTTTTCATATGGTATTTAGGCGACCCGCCTTTTTTAATTTTTTCAATACGCTCTGTTAAATTTTCCCCAAAGGACATGAGATTCTCCCTCCCAAGTTCCGTAAATATCACATTCATTTTATGCAAAATCTATGACGCTTATGTCGATTTTGTCCTGGTGTTTTTTAAACTAAGAGATTTTTTCAAAAAAGCTTAATTATAGAGTCTTTTTTGAAAAATAGAACAAATCTATCCAAAAGTGTATTATAATTTTCTATAACATTGTCTAGCTTGCGCTAATCTTCAAACAATTAAGGAGTTTTTGATAACCATGTTAAAACCTGTCAATCCGTTGTATGACCCTTGGGAAGCTTATTTGGATATGAACCAGTATGGAAAGCTGACATTAACCAATGTTGAGTTCACGACTACTAATCTTTGTAATATGCGCTGTGAACATTGCGCTGTCGGATATACATTACAAACAAAGGACCCTAATGCCTTGCCTCTAGATTTACTTTTTAAAAGATTAGAAGAAATCCCCACGCTGCGGGCTTTAAGTATTACCGGGGGAGAACCGATGATGTCGCTGCCTTCAGTAAAAAACTATGTAGTACCGCTACTAAAGTACGCCCATGAGCGTGGCGTCCGGACGCAAATAAATTCAAATTTAACAATGGAATTGCAGCGTTATGAGCTTATCGCTCCTTATTTAGATGTACTCCATATTTCCCATAACTGGGGATCAGCTGAGGATTTTGCCAATGCGGCATTTGCCAGAATGGAGAAAAAGCCAAGCTACGAAGTACGAGTGCAATATTTTGAGCGAATAATTGAAAATAGCCGTGCTCTGGCAAAAGCAGGAGTTACCGTTTCTGCGGAAACTATGTTAAATAAACGAACTCTGCCCAATATCGAAAAAATCCATCGGCAAATTGTAGATGAAATGCATTGTAAACGGCATGAGGTCCATCCGATGTATCCAAGTGATTTCGCAGGTAATTTAGAGTACTTATCGATAGAGGAAATTAGAGCGGCGTTCCATCACTTGTTGGATATTCGTGATGAAAATGTTTGGATGCTTTTTGGAACTTTGCCTTTCTATCCATGTAGCTCTAATGAGGCGGATTTGGCCTTGTTAAAACGAATTTATAATAGTAAAAATGTGACTGTTCGCAATGATCCCGATGGCCGATCACGGTTAAATATTAATATCTTTACTGGGGATATTATCGTAACTGATTTTGGTGATATTCCATCATTAGGGAAAATTCAGGAAACAAGCATGCAAGAGGCTTATAATGAGTGGTGTGCGACTCCACTTGCAAAACAACTTAGCTGCCATTGCCCTGAGGTTACTTGCTTAGGTCCAAATATTTTTGTAAAAGACCGCTACTATTCTGATGTAGACTTTACCAAACTAAAAGCTAAAATAAATAAATAATCTGCTATTCAAAAAGGACAGCCACCTACACTTAAGTAGTCGGCTGTCCTTTTCTATTTATTAAAGCAGTAAAAACCCTGGTTTTTGAAAATTTCAAATTAGGCTTTTACCAGTTGCTTTTCACTGTCCTTAATTACCCTTGCTGCAGCTTGGGAAATAGAGGTGTCATTCGTTTGATCAATCCATTTAGTAAAGGCTTTTATTGTACTAAACAAGTCCTTTTGAAAGGTTTTACTAACAGATTCAGCTTCAACTATTTCCTTAACAATCAACTGCTCCCAAAATGATTCACTACACTCTGACCAACTTTGTTGGACGCCGTTGTCGAGCCCCCTGCGAATCAAATATAGGCTGTTCCGATATTTTCTAACCGTTCCATCCCCTTTGCCGCTTGTTTTCTCCTTGAAAAAGGCGATTAGATCTTTGGAATAGAATTGATTGATTGTAGCTTGGTTAAAACCTAATTCCTCGTACAAAGGTAGATCTTCTTCAGGTATAGATATTTGTTTTCGGAATGGATTTACGATAGAAAAGACTGCAGTATGTCGATTTTCTCCCCCGGTCACAAATGGTGATAAAGGTAGACCGAGTTGGTTTCGAACCGTATTAAAATCGGCAGTGACTTCCACCTTGTTAAATTTTTGCAACACATGCTGATAAAGATTATATTCAAGTTGTTTTAGCCAAGCCTCGGCCAAGTCAAGTTGATCTGTTTCCACTAATTGACGAATAGAGGCATTTCCGTACTTTGGTAAGGGAGTATCGATTCCGGCTATCAAATCTGTTTGGGCATAGATGGCAAAAAATTGTGGAGTGGTTTCACTCATTTGAACAAAGGAATTTTTTATCACGGCATTAAAGGGAATCATCATTGCTTTTTCCATTTCTGCCAAAAACTCAATCCCCAGTCCAGGTCGAGCAAAAATCGCTTGTAATTCTTCCTTTTTCTGCTGATCATAGCAAAGGAATACGAGTTTTTCCTTTTCAATAGAAATCGTGGCGAATACATCAGCTAGTTGAATTTCATCTTCTAATTCACTATCCTTATAGGCACGCCAATTCCCTGCCCACGACAGCTTTTTACTGCGATTATCCCATACGTCAACGACCAAATCTTCATGGTCAAATAGGAAGTTTTCTAATTGTGCTGAATTGCTTATTTTATATTCAACTGTAAATTCTTGAATTTCCTTTTCTTGCAAATCCTCTTTTGTTAACTCGGTGTGTCCTACAACAAAAGCACTTATTATTTCCGGATAAAAATCAAATAGTATTTGTTCCAGAGATTTTTTTTCGGTTGCGACAAGTTCTTGGACTAATTTAATAGCCTGCTGTAATTCATCAGGTCCCTTAAAAATTCTTACACCATTAAAATAGTACTTCTCATCAAATGCTTCAAGTAAACCTAAAGTGCTGTACCATGGAGTAAATTCCGGAATGTTTTCGCGGGAATCAACAACACTAAATGTTTCTTTCGTAAGTGCATCTTCAAAAACAACCTGGCTATCCACTTTCTTAATTGCTTGCAACATTTTTAAAGATAGGCCAGTCCAAGTTTTGGCCATTTCTCGCTCATCATTTGAAAATCTTAACTTTTGTTCTTGGTAAAACCATTCAATTCCCCGAAGACCATTCTCGTAACGACGGCAAAAATATAACCAAAATTGAAAAAACCCATCTTGGACATTAGCTGGGATGCTGTTATTTGACCTTTGGGAAAATTCCGTTTTCAACTTTAAAAATTGATTAAAGGGCACTTTTTCTTCAACAAACTTCTGCATTTTCCCTACCATAAGATGCTTTTGTTGAAAAAATCGTTCCTCCTTCACCTCATTTATTTGGACAACCGCCTTTTTGTTTAAACAACATTTCTTGTATTTCTTCCCACTACCACATGGACATGTGGCATTCCTACTAATACTCATAAAAATCAAACCTTTCTTAAAGTCCAGCTACAAAACTACATGTTTTCTAGTATCCTATTTTTTTCATTAAACTAAAAGACAGAAAAAACCCACTAATTGAAGATTCACTTTATTATACCAAAACATTTACTCTTTTTTCCCTATTTAATTCACGTAAAAATTTAGCCTATCATTGATATCATCGAATGAAGGTTGGGGAGTGAGAG
>CALCRD010000460.1 GCA_937894355.1 uncultured Bacillus sp. | reverse complement strand
CACAGCGACTAAAGCCTAAGGAGCAAATGGTTCGTAATTCTTTCAAAAATTTAAAAACAATTGATTTTTGATGAATACATGAATTTAGAAGAAAATTCGAATTATTTTGGACATTTATTATTTAAATAGTGCAAATTTGCTGAATTGTGTTAACTTATTATTATTAAGAAAGGATGAAATATATGAAAAAAAGCAGAATAATCCAGATTGCCCTTGCACTATCGCTAGTTCTTTCTGGATGTACAGCAATGAATTCTTCTACAGAAGAAAAACAAGTAAAACAAGAAAAACAAGTAAATAACAAGTTTAGTGGTTCGGCCAAGACGGTAAAAGACATGAAGGAAAAATATGGTTCTGAAAATCGCCAAGAGATCATGCCTATGTACAATGTGGAGGCAAATAAAGAATTCACTTTTACATTTCCGTACGACATAGGAAGACTCAATCCTTCGGATATGATTTCTGTTCATACCGATATTAAGGCCAAACCTGAAAGCGAAATATTCGCAATGGTTGGTATGGACTTTGGGGTAAAGGGTAATAAAACGGCAATTTACGTCAAACCTGGTAGTGCCACATTACCTTCTGAAAAGGATTACGATTCCGATAAACCCACATGGGGAAACGCCCCAATATACTATATACGAATAAACTATGACTTAAAATCAAAAACTCCTAAGAAATTGAAAGAACCAATTATTGTGCCATTTACGATAAAATCTGACCTCCCAGTTCCAAATTTACGGAAAGAAATTAGTCCTGACGGCAGATTGAAATTGGTGTGGGATAAAGTTGAAGGCGCAGAAAAATACAATGTCTATCAAGTTAGTAAGATAACTTTATTAGAAACCACTAATATTGCTCCAACTAGTGCAGAAACGGGATACCAAGGATTCCCACATGTCCAAACCACTACAACCAATACAGAATTCCAAGATTTCGTGAATAACGGAGCAAACGGGCTAAATCAAACTGAAGAAACAATTTCTATACAAAACATGGGTTTAAATGGTGATTACTTTGTTACAGCTGTTGCAGGAGATAAAGAATCCAACTTTAGTGTTCCAGTAAGTACGCCGGCATTATCTTCCCAATTACCACTTAAGGTAAAAGAGAATCTTTCCTTTGCTACTTTTGATAGTGTCAAAGATTTGCCAAAGACAGTTCAATTAGAATTCATTGATGGATCTTTTCAAAATCGAGAAGTTGTTTATGACTTAGCGAATGCGAACATCAAAGTGGAAACAAACGTTAATTTTTCCATCAAAGGAACAGCTCTTAAAGGTTATCTCACTATAAGGAATATGACCGAAGCTGATAAAACTGTCCAACCTCCAACCACCAACGATAATCCTAACACAGGATTTGTAGAGCCAAAAAATGAGACAGACGATGTTCCAGATCCATCTGTTCCAACCATAATTGAAAAGGTTAAAGAGAAAATCAAAAATAAAAAGTCTAAATCTAATAAAGAAAAGAATATTGTAGCTGAGCAGCAGCAAAACACCAAGGATCAAGTAGATAAAGCAAATAAAGAAAAAATTGCAGCTCCTAAAGTGGCAAACGAGTTCGAAATCAACGCAAATTCTGCTCTAGAAGAATATCTTGCTCTTAACTTAATCAATGCTGAAACTGAAATTTCATTGGAAGCCTTTCCTGAAGCTCAAAATGGTCAGGCATTGCAAGACGTGTTATTAAAAGTAATCTATCAAAACCCTCTCATTCTAGGAGTTAGGGGTTATAAATATGAATACTCAACTTTAACACTTCAAATAAAATATGATGAATCAGCAGATGTCATCAAACAAAAACAAAAAGAGATTGTGAAAGAAGCGAAAAAAATTGTGTCATCTGTGATTAAGTCTTCCATGTCAGCTGAAGAAAAACGTAAAGCACTATACGATTACTTAAATGACAAAACAAAATATGATAATGAAGCACTAAAAAATGCTGAAAAAAATAACTTTAGAGGTATAGATGATTCCTTTGTTGATGCATTTACCACCTATGGAATAATGGTTAACAAAAATGGTGTATGTCAAAGCTATGCAATGACCTATAAAATGCTTTCAGATCTTGCAGGAATTGAAACAATTGTCGTTACTGGTACATCAAGCGGTGTCCCTCATGCATGGAACAAAGTAAAAATTGGCAAGGAATGGCTTCACGTAGATAATACCAACAATGAAACGAACGTTGGCATTCCTTATATGGTTTATGGAAGCAATGATTCTACGATACAAGATCTGAATTATGTTGTTGATAAAGATTATTGGGTTGATGGAGAATTGGGCAAATTTGCTGGAAAAACAGACCAACATGACTATTATGTAGCCAATGAGTTAGAGGTCAAAAATATGAAGGATTTACAATCCCAACTTAAAAAAGCTTTACAAGCAAATAAAACAACCATTGCTATTCGTTTAAGTAAAACATTTGATGACGACACATTAATGAATGCAATCGGTGAGGTCATCAATGACGTCGCTCCTGACAAATTGAACTCGACCCAATATGGAATGATCGGCAATAAATTCCTCATGATTAAAATTGAATAATATTCAAACAAAAAGACAGGATAGGGAACCTTATCCTGTCTTTTACATTTTTATAATGGAAGGGAACCGGAAGCTCGCCCCAAATATAAACTGGATATATTCTCAATTATTGCATTGTCTAGGTAACTAGTGGACAACCCAGTTTTGTTTTGAAACGGAATTTTTCATGGTGCACAGTGACTTAGGCTGTATCTCATTATCCCTTGTATGCCTCCCGTAATTCTGCAAGATCAAATTTCTTCATTTTAAGAAATGCTTTCGTTACGCGCGCAAGTTGCTCAGATGTGCCCTTGCTCATCATCTCGTCCATCTCATTCGGCACAATTTGCCAGGAAACACCAAACTTATCTTTAAGCCAGCCACATTGTTCGGATTGAGGGACAAAAGAGAGCTTTTCCCAGTAATAATCAATCTCTTCTTGTGTGTCGCAATTCACAACAAATGAGATTGCCTCGTTAAAACTAAATTTGTGCTCGTGTGCACTATCCATTGCGGAAAACCACTGATTTTCGAGCATGAAATCCGAGAACATAATCGTTCCTTCTTTGTCAGGTTCCATGCCTTTTGGATAGTGGGCGAAATGCCCAAGCCTTCCGTTCTTAAAAATTGATAAATAAAAATTAAATGCTTCTTCGGCTTTACCGCATTGATCGCCGACAAACAAAAGTGACGGTACTATTGAAGGCCGCTCTTCACCTTCTGGATTGGTTAAGATTAATTGCCAGGATAAACCATATTTGTCCTGTATCCAGCCATACCTTTCACTGAACGGATATTTATCAAGTGGCATTAATGCTGTGCCACCCTCGGATAATTTGTTCCAAACCTCATCTATTTTTTCTTTTGCGTCTTTTTCTCGCGATGGGTCAAAATTCACAATGAAAGATACCGACGGATTGATCTTGAAGTGTGGTCCTGCGCTGATAGCCATGAACTTCTGCCCCCATAGCT
>CALCRD010000459.1 GCA_937894355.1 uncultured Bacillus sp. | reverse complement strand
TTTGCGTTGCCGTAATTAAAAATCTGTTGTAAATTATCCACATTTCTCACCTCCGGCCAACATTAATCCGAATCATCAGCTCGCTTCATTGCCGACTCAGCTTCTGCGCGATAATCAAAGAAGTAACCCCATTTTGTAAGATTCTTTTGTCTTAATGCAGCCAGGATACAGGTAGGGCAATTGTTAGTAGTAACCCTCAGTTTTTCGGTCGCCTGTTCCACAGCTTCATTCAACTTCTCGTACGCCCGGACAGCCTGTTCTTCCGAATGCTTGTCCCCTAAAATACCGTCAATAAACTTTTCCGGATCTGGTAATACAGATAACATCTCGGCCATCGGAACCTGTTCAACATCTAACAACTTACACATGCGACATTCTCTGTCGGGGTTCATAGTGCAATGTTTTTCGTGCTTCTTCATATGACCAGCCGCGCACCCACTCTTATTACAGTGATCGCAATAGTAGCGGTTTACTTTTTTAACTCTCATTGCTGCATCTCCTTAATCTTGTTGCAAATCGCAACAAGCGCAGCCTTGCCCTTCTCGCTATAAACAAAGCTGCTAACCTGCTTGTTCGAATGTGGGGACTTGTCCAGTACGTACATCCCGTATTCCTCGGTTTTGAGCTTATTTGCGATTGCAACACGACCTATCATATTTGCAGAAAGACCGACCATTTCCCCGATCTCGGTTGCCGTATAGGTTTTTTCGTGTTTCGGTTTCGGCAACACTGGATAACCGCAAGTAATCGCTGCCGCTTCTCCGGCTAGGGTTTCGATTGCGACTGAAGAAAGTATGTCTTTGAATTTTTCCGCAATCGTTGTAAGCTGTTTTCCCTGTCTTGCTCTGGCGTTTCTCAACCTGGCGTCAATCTCAAGTTGTTTCAATTTTGCCTTTTCGATTAAGACCGTGTCACCTTTGCGGAGACTCTCTAAAACCTCATATACCCAGTCATAAAAAGCATCCGCTTTAGGTTGCCGCGACCAGCGGCAGATTTCGTAAACGCCCTTGGCGTTATAAAGATACGTTTCATAAGACTTCCCGTCAGTTGTAGTCAGATTGGTTACAACTGAAAAACTGTCTAATCTGTCCTTGTTCCTTTCGTGCAGCTTATAGATTGCTATTCTAGGTTCTGCATACTCTAAAGCCGTTCCGATCTGCTCCCTCGTCATCCTGATCTCTTTTTTCTCATCCTGATAAAAATCACACTTAACCGCTCCGAAACTCTCCGATTTGATTAATGTTAATTCTCCCATCTTCTCCCCTCCCAACTTTAATATTTTTACACTCCGAAAATTTTATAACTTTCTTCCGGAGTCAGTTTCAATTCTTTTCTGATGATTTTCATGGTCTCAATGGAAATGTTTTTAAAGTATCCCCGCTCTAATAAAGTATAGTAGGCCCTTGATTTTCCAAGGGCGTTTGTTAAATCGATTTGCCGGGCACCTCTTTCCTCGCGGATTTTTCGTAATAACTCTAAGTTGACTGTGTTGTCATCCATGCTTGCACCCCCTTTAGCGAGTGGTGATACTTTGCAGAGTTTCTGCCCACACCACGGGCACAAAAACCACGTTGCTGCAGCTGCTCCATACATTATTAACCCCGCTTTCAATGATTAGTATTTGTAATGTTATCTGTATTATAATTTAAGAGTGCTAAACTGTCAAGCCTTTTTTATGGATATTCTTTTAAAAAACGTATATACTACAATAGGATCTTAAAAAATCTAAACTTTTGGAGGTGGTATTATAAACATTATCGGAGAACGCATCCGAGCATTGCGAGATGCGAAAAATATCAAGCAACAAGAAGTAGCACAGCATTGCGGCGTATCGAATAGCCTAATCTCACAATACGAAAGCAGCCGCACCAACCCACCGGATGACATAAAAGTAAAGCTAGCAGATTTCTTCAACGTCTCCGTCGACTACTTGTTAGGTAGAGAAACTGAAAATGGACTTGCCCTCGACAAGGAAGTCATGCGTCTGCCAATCGTGGGCACGATCAAGAGGGCAGGAGAGCCAATTCTGGCGGTTCAGAATATTGAGGGCTATTCAGTTATCGAAAGAAAATATTTAAAAAGCGGCTAGAGGCTATTAAACTCCCAGCCCCTAAAAATCTTATTTGCCTAACCGCCCTCCACACTGGATTAAGGCAAGGGGAAATTGGAGGCTTGAAATGGGTCGATATTAATTTTCAGACCGGGATTATATCGGTAGTCAGGACATTGAAAAAAACAGCTACTACGCCTATAGACGATCCGGTTTTTGAGTCGGTTAAAACCAAAAAAGGTTTTAGGGCTATCGTTATGACCGACGAATTACGTAAATATTTAACGTGGTGGCAAACAGAGCAGAAAAAGCAGCGGCTACAAGCCGGAGAAGTTTGGAGGAAAGATCTAGATATGGTGTTCACTAACTGGTTTGGTGGACCAGTAAACATGAAAAAGTTTTCCAAAGAAGAATTTAAGGAATTACTCGACCAAACAAAGCTTACTCGGAAAATTAAATTCCACGGCCTTAGGCATTCTTTTGCCACATTTCTATTATCAGAAGGTGTTCATCCCAAAATTGTACAGGAAATGCTTGGGCATGCGAATATAAACATTACCATGGATACATATTCTCACGTCATCCCCAATATGCAAAAAGAAGCAATCAGTAAATTTAATAAAAGAGAAAAAGCTAGTTCTTAACTTGTATAATTTAGATCGGCAAATAATTGATCGGCAACTGATCGGCAAATTCGGAAATAAATAAATCCCCTTATGGGGATTGTGCCCTTTTAGTGGTGGGAAAGGGGGGAATTGAACCCCCACGACCTTTTGGGTCAACGGATTTTAA
>CALCRD010000458.1 GCA_937894355.1 uncultured Bacillus sp. | reverse complement strand
TGGAAGGCACGAAGACTTCTGCGGGAGTACGGGGCAGGGGAGACTCCTAAGGCGCAAAGCGCCAAGGAGGCTCCCCGAGGTGCGCGAAGTGCCTGGAGCGGAAATCAACAACCATGTATAACAAGACTTTTAAATAAAAAATATGATGCAAACCAAATTCGCAATGCATCGATAGATTAAAAAAGAGGTGCTCACACATGAATTTATTAAATGACAAAGTAATTACTGGCGCAGAGCCATTTTTTCTAAAAGGAAACAACATCGGCATCCTGTTATGCCACGGATTTGTCGGAACACCTCAAAGCGTTCGCGACTTAGGAGAACAGCTACACAGCTATGGATTCACCGTCCTAGCACCTCGCTTAAGCGGCCATGGAACAACCATTTACGATATGGAAACTGCCAAACACACAGACTGGCTATCTGATCTCGAAGAAAGCTTTTTTCAGCTAAAAAAAACATGCCAAACTGTATTTGTTATCGGACAATCAATGGGCGGTGCGCTCTCTCTAAGACTTGCCGCCAAGTTTCCTGAAATAAACGGAGTTATGACCATTAATGCTGCCCTTCAAGTCCCTGCCTTCGATCAGTACCGAAGTGGAAATGGACCTAGATTCATCGAAGAAGGTGCTCCAGATATTAAGGACCCACAAGCAACAGAAATTACCTATAATCATGTGCCATTAACGGCTGTTTTAGAATTACAAAAGTTAATTGATGAAACACCTAAACATTTAGATGCTGTAAGAAGCCCGGTACTCGTGTTGACTTCACCTGAAGACCATGTCGTACCACCTGAAAACTCAATACAAATTTTGCAAACCATCTCGTCAACCGTAAAAGAGCAAATTCTTCTACAAAATTCCTATCATGTCGCCTCCCTCGATTACGATAAGGACCGGATAGCAGCGATTTGCAACAAATTTGTAACCAGATTAATAAACTAAATCTCTGAGTTCTTTCATACATTGTATTAATGGTTGGATATTCCAATTATTGAGAGATATTGTAACCCCCTATTTTGTGAAGGTTTAACTTTCTGCCCGTTAGTGTGGGATAACGGAGGATTTCGTAAGGGAGATTGGTGTAATGGAAATAATGAGGCTCTTGAGAGAACGGTTTTATGTGTTGATTAGTGTACTGTTCACCGTGCTTGTATTTGCTGCGATCATTAGTAATTTTCCGGTTAATGCGGACAAGACTCCCACACAAAGTCCGGTCGCCGATGCGAACGTACATACAGCGGAAGAATGACATCCGAAAATTTACCTATTTTCGAAAAAGCTGACTCCATTCGGGGTCAGCTTTTTCATTACTTCAAAAAAACCGATGTTAATTTTTTATCGCCGATTTTTGGTGGTTTATCGCCGATTATTTTGGATTTATCGCCGATTATTCGAGCTTTATCGCCGATTTTTTAACTTTTATCGCCCCAAGTGGACTAAGTCACACCTAGATTAGCTTTTTCCGCACATACATAACCCCTAAATTACCTATTTTTAGAGAATTACCACCAATTTATTACCTCTACTGTTTGTTTTTCTGACCACCGAATTCCCAGCAACAACGCCAACTAAGGTCTTCTCTAAAAAATCCGTAATTGAATCTATAAAACTTCTTAAAAAAACTCACTTTTAACTCCGATATGCCAAATATGTATCCACCTGATATGAGCAAGGTAAAAATTGTAACCTTAATTTTGAATTGATGTTAATATCCGTTATTTTATATGGTGTTTTTTGTATGTTTTTCCAAATAACTGTGGGTATTTTACAATATTTCACAGGGCTATATCTCCTAATTGCTTTGGTGTGAATTTCTATCGGTCGTTTTTCGCGTTCTATCGGTCATTATTTGTATTCTATCGGTCGCTTTTGGACTTCTATCGGTCGCTTTTGGACTTCTATCGGTCAAAGTGAACTAAGTCACAACTAAATTAGTTATTTCCGCAAAAGGCGAATCCTCCAATTACCTATTTTTAAACAATTACCACCCAATTTTTCACCATCTTAGCTTGATTCCCGACCACCAAGTTACAAAAACCACACCAAAAATGGTTTCTCTAAAAAATCCGTAATTATTCTTTAGATGGCTTCAATAGGCCTTGTTGGAGACATAAAGCCTATGTATCTCCAATAGTCCTTATTGAGGACATAAAATTAGTAATTGCAAGCAGCGGTATTCAATAACAAATTAGATTTACCGAAAAGGTATTAGGGATTTGGGTAAAAAAAGGCGACAAGCATCTCCTAGAAAAACTGGGAGATGCCTGTCGCTTTATGATTTGAGGACAGGAAAACCGTCCCCGTGTACTTCTTGTTTTATGTTCATTTCCATTTTCATTGGTTCAGGTTCGACGATGGAATTGTAGATGGTAAAACCGATGATAACGACCAACAAATAGGCAATGGCTGCGAAAACCCATTTTTTTATCATGTAAATCCCCCTCCCCCTATTTTGCTTTCATTGTTTTCACAAACGAATTTTCGTTCCGAGAAAACAGAGTTTACAGCTTTACTTTCTGCAAGCGCAACGCGTTCAGTACTACAGATACAGAGCTGAAGGCCATGGCGGCACCGGCTAGCCATGGAGCTAGGAAGCCAAGGGCGGCAATAGGGATTCCGAGTGTGTTGTAGCCAAAAGCCCAAAATAGGTTTTGTCTAATGTTTCGGATCGTTTTTTTGCTCATGAAAATGGCGTCAGCAATGCTGTTCAAATCCCCGCGAATTAAGGTAATATCTGCAGCTTCCATGGCGACATCAGTTCCGGTGCCAATCGCCATACCGATATCAGCTACGGCAAGGGCCGGGGCATCATTGATTCCGTCTCCGACCATTGCCACTTTTTTGCCTTGAGCCTGCAGTTTTTTCACCTCAGTGGCTTTGCCTTCTGGAAGCACTTCAGCGATTACATGGTCAATTCCGACTTGTGCGGCAATCGAGCTTGCAGTTTCCTGGTTGTCTCCGGTAATCATGATGACTTCTAGACCCATACTTTTGAGTCGGGCGATTGCTGCTTTTGAAGTTTCTTTGATTGTATCGGCAACGGCAACAACCCCAGCATATTGGCTATCAATCGCAACAAGCATAGCTGTTTTTCCCTTTTTTTCAAAAGAAAGCATTTGACTTTCTGCGGTGCCGATGGCGATGTTTTCTTTGTTCATTAGTTTTCGGGTGCCGACTAATAGGTTTCGACCATCAACTTCGGCTTTAATGCCAAATCCCGGGATTGCCTGGAAGTTGGTGACATTTTTCAGGGTGATTCCTTTGTCTTTAATTCCTTGGACGATGGCTTGGGCGAGTGGATGCTCTGATTGTTTTTCGGCCGAGCCAACTAGGGCAAGGAATTCTGCTTCTGATAATTTTAGATTTTGTTCAAGTAGGACGTCGGTTAAGACGGGTGTACCGTTGGTTACGGTTCCTGTTTTGTCTAAAATTACTGCATTGATTCGGTGGGTCATTTCTAGGTGTTCGCCGCCTTTGAATAGGATTCCGTATTCAGCTGCTCGACCGGAACCGGCCATGATTGAGGTCGGTGTGGCTAAGCCAAGGGCACACGGGCAGGCGATGACGAGTACGGCGATTAGTTTTTCTAGGGCTTCGGCAAAGTCGCCAGGGGCAACTAGGAAATACCAAACTAGGAAGGTAATGACTGCCAAGCCTACGACGACGGGTACGAATACTCCAGATATTTTGTCAGCAAGGCGTTGAATGGGCGCTTTGGAGCCTTGGGCTTCCTCAACGACTTTGATGATTTGCGCTAGTGCTGTGTCCTTACCAACTTTTGTTGCGGCGATTTTCAAAAAGCCGTTTTTGTTGATGGTGGCGCCGATGACTTCGTCGCCGCTAGTTTTATCGATTGGAACGCTTTCTCCGGTTAGCATCGATTCATCGATTACTGATTGGCCGTCGATTATTTTTCCGTCAACGGGAATCTTTTCACCGGGCTTTACATGGAGAATATCGCCAACGATTACTTGCTCAAGAGGAATTTCCATTTCAATTCCATCACGCTCGACGGTGGCGTTTTTGGCTTGAAGCCCCATTAATTTCTTGATTGCTTCCGATGACCGGCCTTTGGCTTTAGCTTCAAATAGTTTTCCTAATATGATCAAGGTGATTAATACGGCACTTGTTTCGTAGTAAAGCTCCACGGTTTGAGCGGTTTCGGACAGAGATAGAAACGATAGATAAAGGCTGTAAAAGTAGGCGGCTGAGGTTCCTAGCGCCACGAGTACATCCATGTTGGCACTGCCATTTTTTAAAGCTTTATAAGCACCGACATAAAATTGTTTTCCGATGATGAATTGAACAGGTGTGGACAGAGCAAGCTGAACCCAGGGATTCATGAACATGTCCGGCACGTATATAAATGATGTGAAGCTGAAATGTCCGACCATTGCCCATAAAAGTGGGATGGACAGGATAGCCGAAAATAGGAATTTGCCAGTTTGATTTTCGACTTCTCGTTGCCGGTAGTCAACTGTTTCCTGATTGGCTTCTTCCTTCGTTTTGGCACCATAGCCGAGAGCTTCAACCTTTTTGATGATGTCCGTTTTCGCTAATGTGGCTGGGTTGTATTCTACTGTTGCTTTTTCTAAAGCTAGGTTGACATTGGCGTTGACTACACCATCCATTTTGTTAAGGCCTTTTTCGATGCGAGCTGAGCAGGCAGCACAGGTCATGCCGGTAATATCGAACTCAGATTTTTCGGTTACGACGCCATAACCTAGGTCGCGAACTTTGGTTAATAGGGCCTCAACATTTGTTTGGGCTGGGTCAAATTTGATCGCCGATTTTTCTAATGCTAGGTTGACGGTTGCTTCCTCGACTCCTGGAATTTTATTCAAGCCTTTCTCGATTCGGACTGCGCAGGCAGCACAGGTCATGCCGGAGATTTGTAGGCTTGTTTCTTTAAGATTCTGATTCATAAATACAACTCCCTTCATACCCCTGGTAGGTATATTTTTTATCTTAAAAAGACGCGCTATTGCTAGCACGCCTCTATTCATTTATTCTACATCGTAGCCTTGATCGTCGATTGTTTCTTTAATTTGCCCAAGAGTGACTTCTGAAGGGTTGAATTTCACTTCAACAGACCCTGCTTCAAGATTTACTTTGACAGTTTCTACACCGTTAAGTTCACCAACACTTCCCTCAACCGCTTTAACGCAATGTCCACAAGTCATTCCTTTTACTTGTAATGTAGTAGTTTCCATAAATATTTCCCCCTCTATTTTTTCATTAGTCTTTGGATAGTAGTAAGTAGTTCATCAATTACCTCTTGATCTCCCGCCTGAATCCGTTCGACGATGCAGCTGCGCATATGACCTTCTAAAAGGATTTTGGCAACACTGTTTAATGCGGCTTGTGTGGCTGAGATTTGGGTAATCACATCATCACAATAAGTATCCCTCTCGATAAGTCCCTTTATTCCGCGAATTTGGCCTTCTACGCGATTTAATCTAGTTATTAGGTTTTGTTTCGTTTTATCGGAATGGTGACTTTTCCGAGCAGATCCTACATGACAGTTTGATTCCCCATCTGATGCACAGACGCTAGCGATATTTTCAGTGTTCTCTTGGGATTCAAGGTTATGACAGTGGGTTGTGTGGTCCTTTGAACTTGGTTGATCCACGACTTACCACCTCCTTTGATAAAAATTGTACCATACCCCTCTATGGTATGCAAAGCACAGGGATAGCATTTTGAGCGATTTCATATTTTGGACAAAATTACACTTGGCGTGGGAGCTAAAGAGACGCTCGCGACTGCGGCAAGGCGGAAAAAAAGTGCATGAGACTGCGACAATGCTGAAGAAAGGCGCAAGAGCCTTGGTAGTAAAATCGGCTTTTGGATTTTACCTCAACTGATGACCAGCAGTATGAAAATTAGCGGAGATTTTCCGGTTATTTGCAAAATAGTGCTCATTTCGGGGGTAATAAGCGGAGTTTTTCCGGTTGTGCCTAGCAAAATCCCTTATTTTCACGTTTTTCGCTTCAATAAGCGGAATCTCTCCGTCTATTGAAGCTATTTTTGCTGATAATCACCAATTAAGCGGAATTCCTCCGTCTAATTATCAGATCTGCTGCTTAATCTGGCCATCCAGCCGATATGAGCGTTTCTCATGGGCCCAGGGTGAAGGAATCAGCATCTTGTTGGCGACTATTTAAAAAGGTACTCTGCGCTTAAACAATTCAAGTTGAAAATTTTTGCTTTCTGACTAGAAAAGCCGGTCTTCTCTCTGATGAGCGAAATCCGGCTTTTATTTTATAAGTAAGCTCTTTTATTTAGGGTTATTAATTTTTTCAGCAGCAAATGAAATAATATTTTCAGCTTCTTCACCAAATGGATTGACCTCTTGGGAATGAAGAATATTTCCTGCTTTATCTATCACAGCGAAGCCACGTAGCGATTTTGGCGCGCTTTTATCAACTAAATTAGCTTTTCTAATGAGATCTAGGTCCTCGTCCGTTACCAGCGGAAAATCCAAATCTAGTTTTTCCTTCAATTGCTTATGCTCTCTTACAGATGAAACACTTAAGGCATAGATGTCACCAGGAAATTGCGAGAATAACTCTTTTTTAGCTTGCAGCTCGACCAGCTGCGATTGACAGTAGTCTCAGCCAACTCCAGTAAAGAAGAACACAAGCGCTGGCTTTTCTCTATTTTCAAAAGCCACTTCCTTGTCTTGGTCATCCACGAGTGTGATCGGGCCATCATTAGAGCAGCCGACGATGAATACTCCTAACATTAATAGTAACCCTAACAAAAACTTTTTCTGCATAATTTTCGTTTCCCTCCTCAATCTTTACCAATATAATTATAGGATGTATTATCACCGTTTAAATATGTGGTTTGTGAACAACTAGTAACAAAAGAGGGAGGGGTTATTTTTTAAATATAATATTTCTCGCCTAATTACATGTTCCGTGGTGACATGGACAACCCTTTGTTACTGTTTCTACTTGAATGGTACTGTGTTCAATTGCGAATTTGTCATGGAGAATCGATTGGGCCTGATGAAGAATCGTATCGTGGCTGCCTTCTTCAGTTATGACCAAATGGCAGCTTAACATCGGAAATCCTGATGTAATAGACCATAAATGGAGATCATGCACTTCTGCTACATTTGCGATTTCCATTAGTGCCGCTTTAACTCTCCCCGAGTCGATTTGGTTCGGGGCACCCTCCATTAGGATGTGAAAAGATTCCTTCGTCACTCTCCATCCACTAATTAAAATCAAAATAGCAACGATGACACTGGCAATCGGATCAGCAATTCCCCAGTCAAAGAAATAAATAAGTAATGCTGCGACAATCGCTCCAACCGAGCCAAGCATATCACCTAAAACATGGAGAAAGGCACTTTTTACATTTAAGTTGTCGTCTTTATCACCTTTCATAAGGATGAAAGCCGCTAAGATGTTTACCACAAGTCCAATGACCGAAATAGTTAGCATCCCCAGGCTTTGGACTACTGGCGGGTCAGTCATCCGCTGGTAGGCCTCGACAAAGATATAGAGGGCAATCCCAATTAGGGTGATTCCATTGATAGCCGCGGCGATAATTTCAAACCGCTTGTAGCCGTATGTTTTACTTTGGGTGGCTTGCCGCTCACCTAATTTAATGGCAAAAAAACTTAAGCCCAACGCCACAGCATCACTCAACATATGCCCGGCATCTGACAGGAGGGCCAAGCTGTTGGTGAGTATTCCCCCAATTACTTCCACGACCATAAACGAAGAAATAAGTAAAAAAGCCAAAAATAATGCTCGTTTATTATTGCTATGATGGTGATGATGACCGTGACCGTGGGAATGTGAGTGGGAGTGACCATGATCATGTCCCATGTTTCATTCCTCCTTCAATACGAATGTATTATTCCTGAAATTTCAGCATTTATTTCTTAAATCAGGTATTTGAATTTATATATTCAAACATCCATTTGATTATATGTTATTCAAACTTGTATTTTCCTGTCAATCATTTCTTTTTTAATTCTAAAAAAAAACATGCGAAAGGTAACCGTAATGTGAAATTTCCATCAGAAGGAAAAAAAAAGAGAAGTTCTCCTAGTCAGTTAATTGGTTATAAACGCTTTAGTATACTAACGCAATAAACTATAATACAATAATTTAGTTTAGTAAACAATTAAAGTGATAGCGCGTTAAAGTTTTTAAATTCAGAATAAAAATGGTTTTTTAACATAGTCTTAGATTAACATTTTCTGTTTACTAGAATTTAACTGTGATTTTTAGCATAGATTCCTTGAAAAATTCATACAAATGTAATAGAGTAGCAGTAACGATGCTGTGATACTATGAAATTGTGTGAAAACAATCACGAGGTATCCAACATTTATTTATCAGTTTTTTGATGACTAGCAGTTTGTTCCTGTGGTAATGTGTAAATTATCAAGGGTGCAAATTTGTTTAGAATGATAATTGGCGGGAATATTGATTATTAACCTTAACC
The DNA here is from genome assembly GCA_937894355.1 of uncultured Bacillus sp. Classification (GTDB taxonomy): domain Bacteria; phylum Bacillota; class Bacilli; order Bacillales; family Cytobacillaceae; genus Bacillus_BU. The sequence continues at coordinate 1,226 of CALCRD010000458.1, read as the reverse complement.
GGCCAGTTATACACTCTTTAAAAATAAAAATCTAAAACGAAGAAGGGTGAAAAAAATGACAATCTCTGGTATGAAGAATTTAACTGCTAACTCCACCGTTTCCATCAACGGACTTGTAAAGGCAATTTTCGGCGACACCATTCATATCCAAATCGGCGGGAAAGTTATTGCCTTATCATTGAAAGATCTGCAGCCGAAATTGGGAAATCAATTATCTGAATCAAAATAATAGTAATTGGATCATGTGGATTCTGAATCATTATCACATTTTAACTTCCAGATTTTCTATATAAAAAGGACCGATCGTTTCCGATTGGTCCTTTTTTGACTTATTAAAATAGACTTACAGAATTTCCATTAGCTTGGGGGACAATTTTTTAACTGACCAAGCCAACAGGCTTTTCTACATTACCTATTTGAAAAGGCTGCCTTTCTTTTTTCCAAAAAGGCTGTGGTTCCTTCAACTTTATCTTCTGTTCCGTACAAAAAGGCTTGTGCTAATGATTCAATCAAGAGTCCAGTGTCCATATCGACATCAAAGCCACGATTGACAACGAGCTTGGCCATTTGGACGGACAATGGTCCCTTTGTTAAAATGATTTCCGCTTTTCTTAGGACTGTGCTCCATAAGTCTTCTAAGGGAACAACGTCGGAGACAAGCCCAATCGCTTTGGCTTCACTCGCTCTGATAAACTCACCAGTTAAAATCATATTCATCGCTCTACCCTTACCAATAATTCTTGCTAGTCGTTGGGTGCCACCAGCAGCTGGAAGTACGGATAAACTTAATTCTGGTAAGCCAATTTTAGCATTATCGGAAGCGACGCGAATATCACAAGACATTGCTAGCTCACAACCACCACCGAGAGCAAAACCATTAATGGCAGCAATTGTTGCTTTTTTGCTATTTTCGATGCGACGATATACATCGGACATACCGCCTACCATTAAAGCCTCAATTGATTGCCGCGTCGTAAGCTGGTTAATATCGGCACCGGCGGCAAAGGCTTTATCACCCACACCGGTAAAAACAATCACATTAATTTCCTTATCATTCTCCAACTCTTGGAAGGCTGTAAGGATTTCAGTTACGGTTTGATTATTTAGCGCATTTCTTTTTTCGGGGCGATTAATTTTAATAACACCAATTTGGCCGTCTTTTTCTAGTAATATATTTTCAAAGGTCATAGATTTAACCTCCTGTTATTGATATTTTCGATGCAGCT
>CALCRD010000457.1 GCA_937894355.1 uncultured Bacillus sp. | reverse complement strand
TAGACATGAGGGGGTGTGGGAATGAACAGTTGGCGGCAGCTAGTGGTGGTGGCGCTCATAGCCCTATTGCTTGTTGGTTGTCAACCGCCAACGGTAGCGGAGGCACAGGAGCTTGAGGTAATTCGCTTGCAGCGTGGCGATCCCTTGCCTGTACTGCCGAAACAAGTGAGTGTAACTTTCACCAATGGCAGGCGAGGTGTGCTGCCGCTCTCTTGGGATTTGCTAAAAGGGTATGAAGGAGCTCCGGTTTGGGAAGATATGGCCATTAAAGGGTACATTAAGTCTGGCCTGGGGCACTACACAGTTACACAGTTAGTTGAGGTAATTAAGGCAGAGCCAAAACCGGGTGATACCCCTGCTCCTTGCACGCTAGATGAGAACAACCTACAGGAGAAACTGCCGATGACTGGGGAAGTTAATTTTAGATGGTCAGGTTTGGAGCTAGATAGTAAGCTACGTGAAGAACTGCAGATTAGGTTTTTTAAAGCGAGATATATCACTCACGTGTTTGTGTTTGGAGACTTATTCTTCGTTGATCCTCAAGGAACGGCGATCACAAAAGATGGTTATATTTATTACCCTGTCAGTAACGTTGCTCATTTCGAGACCTACGACAGATTTGCTCAGTTCATAAGACGTACTTACACCCCAGATATGGCTAACTTTTTCTTACAAGATAAAAAGCATATGTTTGTTGAGGGGCAACTTTATGCTGTCGATTTTGGGTGGGGAACGACAACGGTTGATACGGGCGTTTATGAGGCAAAGGTTATAGAGGTGGATGAGCGGAAGATCGTTATTGAGCTTACGATTGAACGCCTAACTGGAGAGCCGGAAACTTACTATAACGATGTTAGCGGGCTGGAATTTCAACTTGTAGACGGTGAATGGTTGATCGCAAAGCAAGAGTTCGAGGTTGGTTAGTGCATTGCTCCCGTTTTCGCGCAAATCGTAGTGTACAATACTGGGGACAGGGGGACGTTCAGTTCGTCTCATTGGCCAGACAAACTGAACGTCCCCCTGTCACGAAGTCCTTACGCATCTAGAAGCAAAACACCCTTCAAATCACTTATCATCGGTGCGGTTATCGTTCTGCTCCCCACAGTGCGCCCCGATATATTTGCTAGCAGGGTAGTGCAGAAAATCTTAATGTTTCTCCCTACTGATATCCTAATAGGCGTACACCATTTTAAGACTTTTGAAGCTTTTTATCTCTTTGGTAAAGTAATCATGCTACCTTCTGCTGGAATGGTTGTCGCTGCTGTGCTATCAACTCTAATGGTAATTGGGGCATATTTTAGCTTTAGGCAACATCAGGTAGAAAATCAAAGCTGAACCAAGCTCCTCTCTTGTCTGTGAGTATGACTCCGGCAACGCAGGAGAATAATTTTGCCACTTTACATTGCTAACATGAATGCATATAATAGTGCAAACAATAAATTACCAGATGCGATGAAAAGGGACAGTAAGCTAGTTGTTTCACTTACAGAGAACCCGGAATGCTGAGAACGGGAGTCGAGAAACTGGTTGAACAGGCCTTGGAGCATTGTACCGAACGGGTATATTGGATGTTTCTCCTTACCTCAATAGGCTGCAACGGTTGCACCCGTTATAGTGCCGGGGAATAGCGTGTAAGATTGAAGTTCTTGCATTAGTTCCTGCTGAGGTTGATACCGTAAGGCCAATGTCATTAAGCTAAGAAGAGAATATATGGTAAATATGTAAAATGTGAAAATTTATTTTTAAAATGCCAACAAAACACTTGACTTTTGGAAAATCACCAAATAATCAAAAAGAACACATCTGATTGTGTATCTTATAAATAATAGGTGATTAGCTTGAAATTTAAAAATGCATTTATTAATAATTTAGAAAAAAGTCAATTTATGTTAGAAGATTTTTTGTTCAAATGTGCCAATAGACTTAAACCCAAATATTTTTCGAGGGAATCAAAAATGGGATTTAAAGAAACAATGCTTTTTATATTAAATATGGAGAAAAAAACGATACAACTGGAACTAAATAACTTCTTTGATAAAATATTAAAAAGAGATGATACTATATCAAAACAAGCTTACTTAGAAGCACGACAAAAGATTGATCCTAAAGCATTTATTGAGCTAAATGATGTAATTACAAATAATATTTATAATGAATGTGAAGATATAGAATTGTGGAACGGGTTTAGGCTAAGTGGAATAGACGGAAGTATATTTGAGATACCTGATACAAAGGCTTTAAGAGAAGAATTTGGCAGTGTGAAAAATCAAAATAGAGAAGTAGCCAGAGCAAAAGCAGCAACTATATTTGATCTTTTAAATAAGATAACAATAAAAAGTCAAATAGCCAATTATAAGAAAAGTGAACGAAAAATGGCTACTGAAATGATACAAGAATTGATTAATGACGAAGTCAAAAATGATTTAATTTTATTTGATAGAGGATTTCCTTCAGTAGAGTTATTTTCATACTTGATTGATAATGGAATAAATTTCTTAATGAGAGCTGCTAAAAACTATTCGAATCAAATAATAAACGCAAAAAAAGAAGACCAAATAATTAGTATGAAATACAATCAAAATACCTACCAAATAAGAGTTGTAAGGTTTTTATTAAGTTCCGGTGAGGAAGAAATATTACTAAC
>CALCRD010000456.1 GCA_937894355.1 uncultured Bacillus sp. | reverse complement strand
GGTTTCCAAGAGGATTTGTCCATGTTTAACTTGTACTATTTATATACTACCACCCGTTGAAGCATTGTACGGTAAAGGGAATCTAACGTATCCTTAAGCTTGCGAATGATTGTGGTCTTGCCGACACCACAATCTCCGGTAACCACAGTAAAGAGCTTACGAGTAGCTGTGTGTTCTAGCCTTCCTAAAGCCTCTATAAGCGCTCTAGACTGATATAATTCCTCTGTGGGAATATCTCTGGCAAAGGGGGTATTGGATAGCTGATAGAAAGCTTCAAACATTTTCTTCACCATCCTTGATCTGGCTGTATGAAACGGCATGAGCTTGGTGTGCTTCGCGTTCAAGATTCTGTTTCTCTGCTGCTTTAAGAATTCTCGATGAGTCTGCGTTTGATCAATAAATGTTCCGGTAGCTCTGGTCGTGGTGCTGTCCACTCTCCGATTTCCAAAGGCTTGGCGATTATCGGCTCATGCCCTTCATATTCGATGGTAAGCTCACTAGTATCTTTGGGATCATAGACTACGTCCACATAACACCCTCTGAGTAGTACACTCACTTCATATTTCTTACAATCGAAACTGATGCAACCGGTCTTATCAACTCTTCTCTTTTCGGAATGCAAGAAGGCGTTGGCAATAACTTCGTGTTTTAGAAACTTCAATGGTTGAGTGCTGCTATTAAATGCTTCTGCCGGAGATTGTTTGTTCTTTAGTGCTGAATGAGAGCGGTGCTGGTAACATTCTTCTAGCCAAACCCAAAACAACTTGTTAAGCTCATCTAGATCCTGAGGCTTCTCTAAAGCTGACTCTGCCAGGAATCTATCGACTTCTTGATGATAACGCTCGAGTTTTACCAGAACTTTCTGGCGAATATGGCTTTGTATAGAGAAGCCTAACACCTAGCTTGGTATATCGCACAATTGTCTTTGTCTACCTGTTAGAGAAAAGGGCTTGATAACCATGAATAATTTATGTATAATAGTAGTAGAATAATTTATGCAAGGAGGTGCTTTTTGTGATTATCAAGTCTTCCACCAGCCTTCGCAACGATTACGGCACTATTTCCACTCTTGCCCACGAAGCGCAGGAGCCGATCTATATTACGAAAAACGGCGAAGGAGATCTGGTGGTAATGAGCATAGACGCTTTTGAGAAGCGGGAGGAAACTTTCCGGCTGCGGGCAAAGTTGGAGCTTGCGGAAGCGTCCCGCATAGCAGGCGAGCCGACCTATAAATTGGAACAGTCCCGCCAGCGGATAAATGAATTGTATGAGCGCAAGGTTTAGTCTCGAATTGCTCACGCCCGCCCAGCGTGAGCTTGAAGAAATAGCTCTTGTGCATTTGGAACTGGTGGGGCCTGATTCCGCCCGCGAAATTATCGATCGCATTTATGACGCTCTGGAAAAACTACAGGCTCACCCGCAGTTGGGAATTGCTTGCCGGGATAAACAGCTTGCCTCCCAGGGCTACCGTATGCTGATATGCGGGTATTATCTGTGCTTTTACCGTCTTATTGCCGATACAATATTCGTTTATCACATTGTAGATGGCCGGGCGGATTATCCTAAGTTGCTCGGTGATATAAATTGACGCTCCACAGGGCAAGCCCCGTGGAGCATCAAAGTGGAGGTGTTCACCTGTTCCCATCCCGAACACAGTAGTTAAGCCCTCCAGCGCCGATGGTACTTTCCGGATGACTGCATGGGAGTGTAGGTCGTTGCCTGAATCATTATTAGCCCCCAGTAGATGCTGGGGGCTTATTACCTATTGGGTAAAAAAGAAATTTATAGTATAAGAACGCAAACATATGTTTTGGGAAAAGTTTTTAAAGGCGGTGAGATTCTTATTAAAGATCTTATCAATATCGCTAAACAATTAGAGCCTGAGGAACGTAAGCAATTAGAGAAAGGACTGAAAAAGGAATCGAATGATGAGTTTTTGATGCTGCTTACAGAAACGCAGAAGGAAATCATGCGTTTATTGCATATTCCCTTTCCCGAACTGTCATAGTGTAGAGGAACAGATCCGGAAACTGATTTTGAGTAGAGCTACAATCTTAATCCCAATGCTTTAATCCCAATGCTACCTGTGGAAATTACGTTCGCTGAGAGCCCTCAGCTTATTGTTCTAATGCTGGATGCAGCACGAGCCTTTCAACCCCATGTTTGTTTTTAGATGGGAAGCAAACCCCCCCTTGGAATAAGAGCTTCTCCGATCCACAACTTTGAGCTAAAACCGCGATATTTTATACAGTTTTTTTATGATTCACTGGATGTCAGAGATGGCTCTTAGCTTCTTTTAACTCCTTCCACCGGCTCAATACCGATGCTCCAAAGCCACCGGATTGCTTCCTGTTTCTCCGCTTCCGTTTGGAACTTACACCACGCTTCTTCTACTGCCGGATATGCTCTTAAGATATTTTTGAATCTCCGGAAAGCGCCCTTGCCATCAAGGGCATCAAATAGTTTATTTGCGATCTGAAGATTATCTAGGTCTTTAGCAAATTCAACCATGGTCACGTAAGCGTCAGCACTTACTCGTTCAGGGATGAATTCATATCGTCCTTCTTCATCCTCATAGATGGCCTTAACATCTCCTACCATCTCCTGTTCCCACTGGGGCAGACGGGAGACATATTCCTCATCATAGACCCGTTCATCAAGTTCACAGGGCAGATAGCAGATTTCTCCAGTTTTAGTATCTAAATACGCCTGATGGTTCACTCTTGATGTGGCCATCATTATGCTGAGGTCTTCTAGGTCCACTTTAAGTTCTTTAAGTTCAGCATAATCGCCATATTTGTCCTTTTGCCTCGAGACAACCTTGAAAAAGCTTCTGAGGGCGGTTTTGTCTTTGCTTTCAGCTACAATTTGACAGTCTTCATTTTCAAAATCAATTGTTACCTTTGCTCTCTTTGGCACCTCTGTTTCCTCTAGAATGGTGAAGCTTATTTCCCGCCACTTAACAAATACAGGGGTCAAAGGAGGCAACCCCTCTACCAGCAGCCCTTTTTCATAAATAATAAAACTAGCATTAATTAAGAAAGTATCCTGCTGAGAAAGTGAGCCATCAAAGATAAACCTGCTAAGCTCTTTGCCATAGCTAGGGGACATTTTCAGGCCTCCTCGCTGTTATAAACACATGTTTTTAATTCGAGTTTCGCTGCTGGAATTCCTTCGAAAAAACCAAGATTAAATGCAAAGATCTCAAGGCTAACGAAAGCTAGAGAAAAAATAAAAAACCCCAAGACTTTTGTCCTGGGGGATTTATCTTTTATAGTGCTTTTGGATCGACTGGTTCATGGCCCGGTCTCATTACCTGAATGACGAGAGAGCATTTGGGGCAGTGGTAAAATAATCCTTTGGGTGTACCTTCTGCTGCATTTTTTGCTGTGCGAAATTTATCCATGTAGGTCTCACAGTTCACGCAATACTCTGTTTCAGAAACCGCCCGAAATTCAAGCGCATATTTTTGTTTTATTTTTGCAAACATGGTTTTCACCTCCCTTGATGGTAGCCACTTGGAGAAGACAATTGTTGAATTAAACGCAGGAAGATAAGAGTGATTTCAAAGTATGGCAACCGCTAGTTTTTCCGAAGATGCCTCCCCTCCTGAATCGCTTGGCTTGATGCTACTTTTATATTCTAGATTTATATCTTATAATTCGCGATGACTGGCTGAAATTCCTCTTTTACTGGGACTGCCTACGACTTTATTGCTGACCTATTCCTATTCCTTGAACTTTTCATGTTATGAGGTGGCCCTAGGAAAGTATGCTTAAATATGGGATAATAATGGTGACAATGGATTTGCACAAAATGAAAAACTATGGCTAAGGAAGAAGTAGCTACTTTTGTTCAAACCCTAAGTGGCGAAGGAGGGTCTTTGGGTATCGTCCATGAGGAAGAAGAAGAGGAAGCACCCTGGAAGAGTAAAGCTACAGTTCGTAGAATACTACCGGGTGTGGCACTAAAGCAATTGCAATGTGTGCTGGGAAATATGATTTATCTTGAAAAAGCAAATGTACCACAAATTGTGCTAAACAGGATCGTGAGGCTAGCTGCTTTTTCTAATCCCGAGTTTTATAAAGCTCAAGCGATGCGATTGCCTATCTATAATAAGCCCAGGATTATTAGTTTAGC
>CALCRD010000455.1 GCA_937894355.1 uncultured Bacillus sp. | reverse complement strand
AAAAATAAATCTCGCCAGAAAAGCAAATTGTTGTTGACTGAACGTTCGTTCATTCTATAATAGTATTAAGGATATTATCAGAATATTTAGTTGTTTCGAAATATTCTAACAAAATACGACAAGGATTGACAAAAAAAGTAAAAAACTGAAAGGAAGTGAGGAGTGATGAGCGGATTATTGTGGGCAAATTTAGTTGCATTCCTGCTTGTAACCGTTTATGCAGTTAGTTTATTTGTTTATGTAGTTAAAACAAGAATCACCTATATCAAGCTTGGGAAAAAATCCGAGTTTGATAATCGAGTTAAAGAGCGACTTGATAAAATCTGGGTTAATGTCTTCGGTCAGAAAAAGCTGATGAAGGATAAGAAAAGTGGAATTATTCACGTTATGTTCTTTTATGGTTTTATCCTCGTTCAGCTTGGGGCAATGGATTTTATTTGGAAGGGCTTAAAACCAGGGTCGCATTTACCACTGGGACCTCTATATCCAGCGTTTAATTTTGTCCAGGAAATTGTCACCTTAATTATTATGGTAGCCGTTTTCGGAGCCTTTTATCGTCGTTATGTTGAAAAGCTTAAACGATTAAAGCGGGGAATTAAAAATGGTCTAGTACTGATTTTTATCGGCGGACTGATGGTATCTGTTCTACTAGGTAATGGCATGGGTATGATTTGGCACGGTCATGAGGCCTCAGCGTCTGAACCAATCGCTTCAGCTATCGGATTTATTTTTTCAGGAATAGGTGAAACAACGGCCACGGTTGTTTTCTATATTGCTTGGTGGGCCCATTTACTATTCTTACTGGCGTTCTTGGTATATGTTCCACAATCGAAGCATGCTCATTTACTTGCTGGTCCGGCCAATGTGTATTTAAATCGGTTGGAGAAGCCAGGGAAGCTTAAGAAGATTGATTTTGAGGATGAGTCACAGGAATCATTTGGTGTTGGGAAAATTGAGGATTTTACGCAGCTACAGCTGGTTGATTTGTATGCTTGTGTGGAGTGTGGACGCTGTACGAGTATGTGTCCGGCATCAGTTACGGGAAAAATGTTGTCACCAATGGATTTAATCCTGAAGCTGCGTGACCATTTGACGAATCACGGGGCAGCGGTAACTTCTAAGCAACCGTGGGTACCGACTTTTGCTTTTTCCAAAACGAAGGGAAATCGTTTGGCGCAAGCTTCAGCAGGTAAAGGTGTTGAGGAAGCAGCGGCTACGCATACATATGCACCAAGTTTAATTGGTGAAGTGATTACCGAGGAAGAGATTTGGGCCTGTACTACTTGTCGTAACTGTGAGGACCAATGTCCGGTTATGAATGAGCATGTTGAAAAAATTATCGACCTGCGTCGCTATCTGGTGTTAACCGAAGGGAAATTGGATGCCGATGCTCAGCGTGCCATGACCAATATTGAGCGCCAAGGAAATCCATGGGGCTTAAATCGTAAGGAAAAGGAAAACTGGCGCGAGGCTCGCGTGGATGTAACGATTCCAACGGTTAAGGATATGAAAAAGGCTGGCGAGGAGTTTGAATATTTATTCTGGGTGGGCTCGATGGGTTCATTTGATAATCGCAGTCAAAAGATTGCTTTATCCTTTGCCAAGCTGATGAATGAAGCCGGAGTGAAATTTGCGATTCTCGGTAATAAGGAAAAGAACTCCGGGGACACACCACGTCGTCTCGGAAATGAATTCTTATTCCAAGAGTTGGCTTCAAATAATATCGCTGAGTTTGAAAAGAACGATGTTAAGAAAATCGTGACGATTGATCCGCATGCTTATAACACTTTTAAAAATGAATATGGCGATTTTGGTCTGGAAGCAGAAGTGTTCCATCATACCGAGGTTCTGGCTGGTCTGGTTAAAGAAGGCAAACTCAAACCTAAATATCCGGTAAATGAAACGATTACCTTCCATGACTCTTGTTACCTTGGTCGTTATAACGAAGTCTATGATCCACCGCGGGAAATTCTGAAGTCAATTTCCGGAGTGAAGTTGATTGAAATGGAACGAAATCGCGAAACGGGTATGTGTTGTGGTGCTGGTGGCGGATTAATGTGGATGGAAGAGGAAACCGGTTCGCGGATTAATGTTGAGAGAACCGAACAAGCGCTAGCCTGCAATCCGACGGTTATTTCGTCAGGCTGTCCATATTGTTTAACGATGTTATCTGATGGGACAAAAGCCAAAGAAGTAGAAGAGACCGTAAAAACTTATGATGTGGCCGAATTGCTAGAAAAAGCAGTCTGCGGCGAGGATCAAAAAGTTTCGGCATCGTAATCGGGTAATTGGCAGGGACGATTAGCTGGTTCCTGCCAGTCCCTTTGTGAAAAAAAAGGCAGTCAAGCGGGTTGGATTCATGATTAATGTCTTGCTGTGGGGTAGAAGACGCTTTACGTAATATAAGTAAATATAGAATTTTTGGAAGTAGATTAGTGTCTAGCGCAAGCGTACCAGCGTCTAGTGGACTTCCGCCCCTCGAGTAAAATCGGCTTTTGGATTTTACCTCCCTACGATAAGTCAACATCGAAGTGAAAACCGCACTTCGTGTTTCCTTTATCTCAGTCGATGGGCTATAAGTCCATACGCCGCTGAACGGTCGCTTCCGCTTTTCTAACGCGAATGTTCTCAATATATGTCGAATTTTTAATATTTGGAATATTCGGTAAAATTGTTCAAATATTCGCAGTTTTGCAGTAATATATATATGTAAAGCGTTTTCACACCACAATCACTACAAAAACTCTTGCGCCAGAAAATATTTAGGTATTGGATGGCGTCCTCTTTTGTAATGATACCGAGCGAGCGTTCAGTCAATAGCTTTAAACAAGAAATATTCAGGTTAGTATTTGTTTGTTGGAGTCGGTGAAATTGAACAGGAAGAGAGGGATTCATTATGGGGAGAACCGTTATTTTAAGTGGAGTCAGAACGCCATTAGGCAAGTTTGGTGGTGGCTTAAGCCCACTAACAGCAGCAGAACTAGGTGGCATCGCTGTTAAAGGAGCGATTGAGCGAGCTGGCGTAAAACCAGAACAAGTGGATGAAGTTGTTCTTGGTACGGTTTTGCAGGGAGGCCAGGGACAAATTCCGTCCCGTCAAGCTGCTAGACACGCCGGCTTACCTTGGGAAGTGAAAACAGAAACGGTTAACAAAGTGTGTGCCTCTGGTATGCGAAGCGTAACGCTAGCCGATCAAATCATCCGCTCAGGCGATGAGGAAGTAATCGTCGCTGGGGGAATGGAATCGATGAGCAATGCACCATACTTCCTTCCAAAAGCCCGCTTTGGACTAAGAATGAATGATGCGCTATTAAAGGATCTTATGGTTCATGACGGGTTAAGCTGTAGCTTTACTGGAGTTCATATGGGCAGCTACGGAAACGGAGCCGCCGAAGATATGGAGTTAAGCCGCGAGGAGCAGGATCGCTGGTCTTTACGCAGCCACGAACTGGCAATAAAAGCCATCAATGCGGGAATTTTTGCCGAGGAAATCATCCCGGTAGCCGTTCCACAACGCAAAGGCGAGCCAATCATCGTGTCCGAGGATGAATCACCACGAGCCGATACATCACTAGAAAAACTGGCAAAGCTAAAACCAGCATTCAATGGAACCGGCACGATTACAGCCGGGAACTCACCAGGGATTAACGACGGAGCCGCAGCACTTGTGCTAATGAGTGAAGACCGAGCACAGCGCGAAGGCCGAACACCAGAAGCGATCATTATCGGCCATGCCGAAATCGCTGTCGAAGCCAAGGATTTTCCAAAATCCCCAGGCCTCGTCATCAACAAACTGCTTGAAAAAACCGGCAAAAATCTTGCAGACATTGATTTATTTGAAATCAATGAAGCATTTGCTGCCGTAGCATTAGCTAGTCAAAAAATTTCGGAGCTGGACCCAGAGAAAATCAACGTCAACGGGGGTGCAGTTGCCTTAGGTCACCCGATTGGGGCAAGCGGCGCTAGAATTATTTTAACGCTGCTTCGCGAGCTTGAACGTCGCGGTGGTGGAATCGGTATTGCAGCCATCTGCTCCGGCGGTGGTCAAGGCGACGCCATCATGATAGAAGTACCAAAACGCTAGAAACGATAGAAACTAGGCTGTGTTAAAGATCATTGATGATTTATTAACCCCTGTTGATTGGAGTGGAAGGCACGCAGACTCCTGCGGGAGCACGAGCTGAGTGAGACTCCGAAGGAAGGAACGACCGAGGAGGCCTTCGTGCGAGCCCGCGAACCGCTCGTGCCTGGAACGGAAATCAACAGACAAGTTTAACAGAGCCAAAACTGAAAACGGTTCAACGGGGAAAGTGTCAAAGCTTCGACGCACAAGATTCCCAAGGCTTGTGCTAGTCGGAGCCTTCAATGACATTTACTCAATTCAAATAAGGGGGATTCAATACATATGAACGTTCAATCTATTATGGTCATTGGTGCCGGACAAATGGGGTCAGGGATTGCCCAGGTTTGTGCCCAAGCAGGCTACAAAGTCATATTAAACGATCTTAAACCAGAATTTGTTGAGCGTGGTTTAGGTGGAATAGCTAAAAACCTCGCGAGAAACGTTGAAAAGCAAAGATTGACTTCGGAGGCTCGCGACCAAGTATTAGCTAACATAACCACATCAACTACCCTTCAAGCTGCCGAGGGTGCTGACTTAATCATCGAAGCTGCTGTGGAAAATATGGAAATCAAAAAGAGTATTTTTAAACAACTAGATTCGATTGCACCAGCGCATGCTATTTTAGCAAGTAACACTTCTTCACTACCCATTACGGAAATCGCTGCGGCCACTAGCCGACCTGGAAAAGTAATCGGTATGCATTTCATGAATCCAGTTCCGGTTATGAAGCTAGTAGAAATTATCCGCGGACTAGCGACAGACAATGCCGTATATCAAACCATTGAGGAAATTACGAATAGACTAAATAAAGTACCAGTTGAAGTGAATGATTTCCCAGGCTTTATCTCAAACCGAATTCTTTTGCCCATGCTAAATGAAGCGATATATGCTCTTTATGAAGGCGTGGCCACCAAAGAAGCAATCGATGATGTGATGAAACTGGGAATGAACCATCCGATGGGACCATTAACACTGGCTGATTTCATTGGTCTGGATACATGCCTATACATTATGGAAACGCTCCACGAGGGCTTTGGCGATGATAAATACCGTCCATGTCCGTTACTTCGCAAATATGTGAAGGCTGGCTGGCTTGGTAAGAAAACTGGTCGAGGATTCTACATCTATGAATAAGGTACTACAGCATCAACATCAGGGAGGAACTGCAATGGACCTCATGTTTACTAGCGAGCAAGAAATGATGCGAAAAATGGTACGCGATTTTGCGCGTACAGAAATTACCCCATTTATTGAAAAAATGGAACAGGGACATTTCCCTCGGGAAATTTTAACAAAGATGGGCGACCTGGGATTAATGGGAATCCCAATTCCTGAGCAGTACGGCGGTTCGGGAATGGATTTTATCTCCTATATTATTGCTATTAATGAATTATCAAAGGTAAGTGCCACAATCGGGGTGATCCTGTCTGTTCATACCTCTGTCGGTACCAATCCGATTGTTTATTTCGGGACAGAGGAGCAAAAGCAAAAATATGTTCCTAAACTAGCATCCGGAGAATATTTAGGAGCATTTTGCCTAACCGAGCCTAGCGCTGGCTCAGATGCAGCGGGTATTAAGACGCGCGCGATTAAAGATGGTGAAGATTATCTACTCACGGGATCGAAAATCTTCATTACTAATGGCGGCGAGGCCGATGTCTATATTGTGTTTGCCGTAACCGACCCAAGTGCCGGGTCAAAGGGCATCACGGCCTTTATTGTTGAAAAAAACACTCCGGGCTTTATCGTTGGCAAAGACGAGCATAAAATGGGTCTTCATGGCTCAAGAACCGTTGCGCTAACGTTTGAAAATATGCGTGTTCCTGAGAAGAATATTCTAGGCAAAGAAGGCGACGGGTTAAAAATTGCCCTAGGTAACCTCGATGTTGGTCGAATTGGCATTGCCGCTCAAGCGCTGGGGATTGCTGAGGCCGCATTGGAAGCAGCTGTCACTTATGCAGCGGGGCGTTACCAATTTGGCAAACCAATCGCCCGCCAACAAGGAATTGGCTTTAAGCTTGCCGATATGGCCACAGCGGTTGAAGCTGCCAGACTATTAGTCTATCGTGCTGCTGACCTTCGGGCAAAGGGCAAGTCGTGTAGCATAGAAGCTTCGATGGCAAAGCTGTTCGCTTCGAAAACAGCTGTTGAAGTAACGACAGAAGCAATCCAAGTTTTCGGCGGCTACGGCTATACCGAAGACTACCCAGTCGAGCGCTATTTCCGCGACGCAAAAATCACCGAGATATACGAAGGCACCAGCGAAATCCAAAAAATCGTCATCAGCAAACACCTTACAAAGTAATTTGCTGGAAAATGGTCACAAGCCTTTTAACTAACAACAACTTTTATTAAAGCTTTGTTAATGTCCAATGTTAATTTATTAAAATTAGTTGATTGGAGCGGAAGGCACGAAGACTCCTGCAGGAGCACGAGCTGAGTGAGACTCCGAAGGAAGGAACGACCGAAGGAGGCTCACGGGTGAGCCTGCGGAAAGCGAAGTGCCTGGAGCGGAAATCAACGGCCAAGTTTAAAAAGATTTAAATAACTAACCTTATAGACTTAATTTCGAAAAAAACCCAGCCATTATAAAATAATTTATCCGAAAAGGGGAAGTAAAAATGAATTTCCAATTATCTGAAGAACATGAAATGATTCGCAAAATGGTACGTGACTTTGCTCGCAACGAGGTAGCTCCAAGTGCTGCTGAACGCGACGAAAACGAGCGCTTTGACCGAGAAATTTTTGACAAAATGGCCGAGCTTGGCTTAACAGGGATTCCTTGGCCTGAAGAGTACGGCGGAATCGGCAGTGACTATTTAGCTTATTGTATCGCTGTTGAAGAATTATCACGCGTTTGTGGTTCAACAGGAGTTATGCTTTCTGCTCATACATCACTTGCCGGCTGGCCGTTATATAAATTTGGTAATGAAGAACAAAAGCAAAAATATTTACGCCCAATGGCTGAAGGCAAAAAAATCGGTGCTTACTGCTTAACTGAGCCTGGTAGCGGTTCTGATGCAGGCGGTATGAGAACAACTGCCCGTCGTGACGGCGATAACTACGTATTGAACGGTTCAAAAATCTTTATTACTAACGGTGGAGTGGCTGAAACTTATATCGTTTTCGCTCTAACAGATCCAGAAAACAAACAAAAAGGAACAAGCGCATTTATCGTTGAAAGTAGCTACCCTGGCTTCTCAGTAGGGAAAAAAGAAAAGAAATTGGGGATTCGTTCATCGCCAACAACAGAAATTATTTTTGAAGATTGCGTAGTTCCAGCAGCAAACCTACTTGGTCAAGAAGGTGATGGCTTTAAAATTGCCATGATGACTCTTGATGGTGGACGTAACGGGATTGCTGCTCAAGCAGTTGGAATTGCCCAAGGTGCTCTTGATGCGGCAATTGATTATTCTAGAGAACGTGTTCAATTTGGTAAACCAATCGCTATGCAACAAGGAATCGGCTTTAAGCTAGCTGATATGGCAACAAGCATTGAAGCTTCTAGACTATTAACTTATCAAGCGGCATCACTTGAATCAAAAGGCCTTCCATACGGAAAAGAATCTGCTATGTCTAAGTTGTTTGCTGGGGACACAGCTATGAAAGTAACCACAGAAGCAGTGCAAATTTTCGGTGGCTACGGCTATACAAAAGATTATCCGGTTGAACGCTTCATGCGCGATGCCAAAATCACGCAAATCTACGAAGGAACACAAGAAATCCAACGCCTAGTAATCTCAAGAATGCTAACAAAATAAAAGGCTCTGGTAATGATTAATGTTGATTTTAAACACATTGTTGATTGGAGCGGATATACGAAGACTCCTGCGGGAGCAGCGGGACAGGTAAGACCCCACAGGCGCTGAGCGCCGAGGAGGCTTACCGCCCGCCCCTAAGGTGCGCGAAGTGCCTGGAACGGAAATCAACAAGACTAGTTTAACAAAGCCAAATAAACAAAAAAACGGAAGCGCCCGGCATATTAAAGTCCCGGGCCCTTACCCGCTAAAGATAAGATTAACAAGCGTAACTGCCCCGTTTAGTGATGCACAGCCTTGATGGCATCAATTGGGATAAGGGGGGGATGGAACATGAAGAAGCGCGAAGTGCATGCGTCGGTTAAGGATGAACGTCTGGTAAAAAAGCGGCGCAATGAAATGATTAGAGGTGCTATCGCTCTTTTTAAACAGAAAGGGTTCCATCGCACCACAACTAGAGAAATTGCCAAGGAAGCCGGCTTTAGTATTGGTACCTTGTATGAATATATCCGCACCAAAGAGGACATTTTATATCTCGTTTGTGACAGCATTTATGATGAGGTGCAGGACCGGTTAGAGGAAGATCTTGATTGCCATCAAGGAACCATCGCTAGTCTTAGGCGCGGGGTTGAAAATTTCTTCCGAGTCATGAATGAAGTACAGGAAGAAGTCCTGGTTATGTACCAAGAAGCTAAATCACTTTCCAGGGATGCCCTTCCATATGTATTAAAAAAAGAATTAGCCATGGTAGCCATGTTGGAACAGGTAATCCAGCTTGTCGTCGATAACGGAGAATTGAAAATGGCGCCAAAGGAAGTAACGATGTTAGCTCACAATATTGTCATTCAAGGACAAATGTGGGGCTTTCGGCGCTGGACCATCCAAAAACAATTCGATTTGGAAGAATATATAAAAATTCAAACAGACTGGATTTTTGAAGGACTTAAGGGGTATATCGCCGAAAACCGGAGCTCTTAAGAATCCGGATAACAGTTTGGATTCGTCATCAAAATGGATGGTTGTCTTTACACCTGCACCGAATGTTCAGGTAATGGTAAAAGCAGAAGCAGCGTCCATAGAAATTAGCATGAACTTAAAAAGTACTGGAGGGGACACAATGAGTGGGACAGAATTTTATAAACCGCAACATCATATCAGATTTGTAACCGCATCAAGTCTTTTTGACGGTCATGATGCATCAATTAATATTATGCGCCGAATTCTGCAAGCGGGTGGAGTTGAAGTCATTCATCTCGGCCATAATCGGTCAGTTGAAGAGGTAGTCAATGCCGCGATACAAGAAGATGTTCAAGGAATTGCTATGTCCTCTTACCAAGGTGGACACGTTGAGTACTTTAAATATATGTATGACCTTTTAAAAGAAAAGGGAGCTTCGCATATTCGCATTTATGCTGGCGGCGGCGGAGTCATTATTCCTAAGGAAATTGACGAACTACACGAGTACGGCATTGCTAGAATTTTTTCACCAGAAGATGGTCGTCTATTAGGATTGCAAGGTATGATCAACAGCATGATTAAGGAATGCGATTTCTCGACGGTTGGTTTGAATACTGACCAAACGATTAAAAAACTGCAAACTGGTGAAGTGAATTCAATTGCTTCGTTAATTACGCTGGCTGAACAACAGGTTGATTTAGGTAACGAAGTGGCAGCAACAGCTGAAGTTCTTAATGAAATTAAATCCTTGCAGCAAACCGTTCCGGTTATTGGGATTACTGGAACAGGCGGTGCTGGTAAAAGCTCGCTGACAGATGAATTGATTCGCCGGTTCTTAAATGAAATTCCTGACAAACGAGTGGCGATTTTATCTGTCGACCCTACAAAACAAAAGACAGGCGGCGCTCTCTTGGGTGACCGGATTCGCATGAATGCCATTTTTTCACCACGCGTTTATATGCGCAGCTTAGCGACTAGAAATTCGAAAACGGAATTGTCTTTGGCCATTAAAGATGCCATTTCCGTTGTGAAAGCGGCTGGGTTTGACTTGGTTATTGTGGAAACAAGTGGGATTGGCCAAGGTGACGCTGAAATCACGGAAATTTGTGATGTATCTATGTATATTATGACCAGCGAATTTGGGGCTCCAACTCAGTTGGAAAAAATTGATATGATCGATTTTGCCGATTTAATTGTCATTAATAAATTTGAGCGCAAAGGCTCTGAGGATGCTTTAAAACAAGTTCAAAAGCAATACCAACGCAGTCGGGAGCTCTTTGACAAGGATGCTTCAGAGATGCCTGTTTACGGAACGATTGCCAGTCAATTTAATGATCCGGGCACAAATGCCTTGTTCTCAACTTTAGTTGACACGATCAATGAGAAAACAGGGACCAATTGGAGCTCATCCTTTGCTAGAAATGCCAAGGTTGAAAAACAAAATGTGATAATCCCAACCGAGCGCCGTTATTATTTACGGGAGATTTCAGACACGGTTCGTAATTATCATAAAAAAGCTGAACAGCAGGCATACCTGGCACGTCGATTATTCCAGCTTGAAGGGGCAATCGCCGCGGTAACAGAAAGAGAAACTAACGAAACCGTTCTTGCTTCGTTAACTGCTTTAAAACAAGATATTGAAGCGCAGTTAACGCCGGAGTCGAAAAAAATCTTAGAGGGTTGGAACAGCTTAAAGGAACAATATGCTGCCGATCAATTTGTGACCAAGGTCCGCGATAAGGAAATCATTACGATTCTGAAAACGAGAAGTTTGTCGGGAACGGATATTTCCAAGGTGCTGTTACCGAAGTACAAAGACTATGGTGAAATTTTATCATGGGTATATCGTGAAAATGTTCCAGGATTCTTCCCATATACAGCTGGAGTATTTCCATTCAAACGTGAAGGTGAAGATCCGAAACGGCAATTTGCTGGTGAAGGAACACCGGACCGAACCAACCGTCGCTTCCATTATTTATCGAAGGATGACAATGCCAAACGTCTAAGTACGGCATTTGACTCGGTGACTCTGTACGGCGAGGACCCTGATCATCGTCCTGATATTTTTGGGAAAATTGGCGAAAGTGGCGTAAACGTTTGTACACTTGAAGATATGAAAAAGCTTTATGCCGGTTTTGACCTGTGCGATCCATCAACCTCGGTATCGATGACAATCAATGGTCCAGCGCCAATTATCTTAGCGATGTACATGAACACAGCTATCGATCAGCAGTTAGAACAGAAACAAGCGGAGCTGGGTAGAATTCTAACTCCGGAAGAAATCACATCCGTGGTTGAATATACGCTACAAACAGTGCGAGGCACGGTTCAAGCGGATATTCTAAAAGAAGATCAAGGCCAAAATACTTGCGTTTTCTCTACGGAATTTGCCTTGCGGATGATGGGGGATATTCAACAGTTCTTCATTGACCATAAAGTTCGCAATTATTATTCAGTGTCTATTTCTGGCTATCACATTGCTGAAGCGGGCGCTAACCCGATTTCGCAGCTGGCCTTTACGCTGTCAAATGGCTTTACCTATGTTGAGTATTATTTAAGTCGTGGGATGAATATTGATGACTTCGCTCCGAATTTATCATTCTTCTTCTCTAATGGTCTTGAACCAGAATACACGGTAATCGGTCGAGTAGCCCGTCGCATTTGGGCAACGGTTATGCGTGATAAATACGGTGCCAATGAACGGAGCCAAAAGCTTAAGTATCACGTTCAAACATCGGGCCGTTCGCTGCATGCACAGGAAATCGACTTCAATGATATCCGGACTACGCTGCAAGCACTTATGGCTTTACAGGATAATTGTAATTCATTGCATACCAATGCTTATGATGAAGCAATTACGACTCCAACCGAGGAATCGGTTCGTCGGGCAATGGCAATTCAAATGATTATTACCAAAGAGCATGGATTATCAGCTAATGAAAATCCGCTTCAGGGTTCATTTATCGCTGAGGAATTAACCGATCTTGTTGAAGAAGCTGTTCTTCAGGAATTTGAGCGAATCAATGACCGTGGCGGCGTGCTTGGTGCGATGGAAACGCAGTATCAACGCGGAAAAATTCAAGATGAATCGATGTATTATGAGATGAAAAAGCATTCAGGTGAATTGCCAATCATCGGGGTGAATACTTACTTGAATCCGAATCCACCATCGGAAGATGCCATCAATAGTATGGAAATCGCTCGAGCATCAAATGAAGAAAAAGAATTACAAATCACTAATTTACAAGACTTCCAAGCACGAAACAAAGCGCAAGCTGATGCGGCTTTACTTCGTTTAAAACAGGATGCTATTTCTGGCGGCAATATTTTTGCTACCTTAATGGATACGGTTAAATATGCTAGTCTTGGTCAAATCTCGCAAGCACTATACGAGGTTGGTGGACAGTACCGCCGTAACATGTAAGAACGATTTGTGGCTGGGAACAATCCTGCAGTAATACGTAAGAACGATTTTGCGGGTAAGAATAGTGAATGTTGAGTGAAAAACCTGCATTTTGTGTGAGATTACTTTCACTGAAGGAATTTTTGTGAAAAAGAAACAGGTCTGTTGCGACCGGGGAGGTCCCGATTGTAACAGGCCTGTTTGTTGTGGGGGGAACCGGGTGAAGATTGCTGTGCTGATTGTTGCGGTGAATTTGTGTTAATTTTTCAAAGAAAAAAAGACTTTTGAACAATTTATCTATATAATCTTTGTTGATGAGGTATTCTGTGAAAGAAATCAACGTGATTAGTACATATAGAGTGCAGGATGTGATTGTTTGAAGCAGGTCCTTAAGATGATTGCTATTATTGTTTCTGTTTTCGGATTGGTTGAGCTTTATCAACATTCGCTAGGGGCGGTTTCGTTTTTAATTGTTTCTATTTTTTTCTTTTATTTTGCCTATCGTTTGGTTCGAAAAAGAAGAGATTAGCGGTGAATGGAAGCTATTCTATTAAATGTATTAGAAAAATCGCCTAATCAATAGATAGAACTAGCATAAACGGTAGGATTTTGTTTATAATGAAGAATATGTATGTTTGGAGAAGTTTTCCTTTAAGGGTGTTTAATAGTGAAAGGAAGTGCGGAAGTTGAGTCTTAAAAAATTACCAAAAGAGCAAATACAAGAAATGTCTTTTATTGAAATCGCCTATGAATTATTGGTGGAAAAGAAAAAACCGGTGTCATTTCAGGATATAAGAAAAGAGATTACGGTGCTGTTAAATCTTTCTGAACAGGAAGTAAATGAAAAAATCGCGCAATTTTATACGGATTTAAATATAGATGGTCGGTTCTTATCATTAGGTGAAAATAATTGGGGACTTCGTACTTGGTATCCGGTAGATCATGTTGTTGAAGAAGTTGTTCCAGCGGCTAAGCCGAAGAAGAAAAAGGCGAAGGCGAAGAAGGCTAAGAAAGAAGAGCTGGAAGATTTTGACGAGGTTGAGGAAGAGGAAGAGGAAGAGGATCTTATTTTTGAAGACATCGATGATCTTGAGGACGACGATGATGATGACGATGATCTTCTAGATGACGATGATTTGGATGATGATTTGGATGAAGACTTGGATGATGATTTAGAGATTGAAGAAGATGATGATGAGGACTTGGATGATGAGGACGACGACAAGTAATCATCCATTTATCATCTTGACTTTTTATAGAGCGGCTTGTACAATACTTTTTGGGCTCCTTAAAAAAGGAACGAAGATTTGATCTTAAATGATATCGCTCCCTTACATTATTTGTAAGAGGAGCGATTTTTTATGTTTGTATTGTCAAAAAAAAGTGAATATTGTTAGACTTCCTGTTAAATTAGCGAAAATTGCTGGGAAAGTCTTTGAAAGCAATACTAAGAAAATGCAACACCATATCATACCCCAATATTGATTTTTACGATGTAAGTCTTAAATAAAGGCTAAATTGTACAAACTGAATTAAGAGGAGGAGGCATCTTTAATGACAAAGTATATTTTTGTAACGGGCGGTGTAGTTTCATCGTTAGGTAAAGGGATTACAGCTGCTTCACTAGGGCGATTATTAAAGAACAGAGGGTTAAATGTAACGATTCAAAAGTTTGATCCATACATTAATGTGGACCCAGGGACTATGAGTCCTTATCAGCATGGAGAAGTGTTTGTAACGGATGATGGTGCGGAAACGGATTTGGATTTAGGGCATTATGAGCGGTTTATTGATATTAACCTAAACAAATTTAGCAATGTGACAACAGGAAAAGTGTATTCTGCTGTTTTGAAAAAAGAACGCAGAGGCGATTATCTTGGGGGAACAGTTCAGGTTATCCCGCATATTACCAATGAAATCAAGGAACGTGTTTTCCGTTCTGGTCATGCAACTAATGCAGATGTGGTCATTACAGAAATCGGCGGTACGGTTGGTGATATTGAATCATTACCATTCCTTGAAGCGATTCGCCAAATTAAGAGCGATATCGGCCGTGACAATGTGATGTATGTCCATGTAACTTTGGTTCCTTATATTAAAGCTGCTGGTGAAATGAAGACGAAGCCAACGCAACATAGTGTAAAAGAGTTGCGCGGTTTGGGAATTCAACCAAATGTTATTGTGGTTCGTACAGAGATGCCAATTTCACAAGATATGAAAGATAAAATTGCCTTATTCTGTGATATCGAAAAGAGTGCTGTGATTGAGTGTCAGGATGCCGATGTGCTTTATTCGATTCCTTTAGCGCTTCAAGAACAAAATCTAGATCAAATTGTTTGTGATCACTTAAAGTTAGCTGTTCCAGATGCGGATATGTCTGAATGGAAAAAGCTTGTTGATAAAGTGCGCAATGTTTCTCGTAAAACTAAGATTGCTCTTGTTGGGAAATATGTTGAATTGCAAGATGCCTATCTTTCTGTTGTCGAAGCATTGAAGCATGCCGGCTACGGTCTTGATTCTGATATTGATATTAACTGGGTTAATGCTGAACATGTAACTGAGGAAAATGTTGCTGAGTTGTTGCAGGATGCTGATGGTATTCTTGTACCAGGTGGTTTCGGTGATCGTGGTGTTGAAGGAAAAATTTTGGCAACACAGTTTGCTCGTGAACAGAAAAAGCCTTTCTTGGGAATTTGCCTGGGTATGCAGTTAGCGTCTGTTGAATATGCGCGTAATGTTCTTGGTTTAAAAGGAGCTCATTCTTCTGAGTTAGATCCTGAAACCCTGCACCCGATTATTGACTTGCTTCCAGAGCAAAAGGATATTGAAGATTTAGGTGGAACGTTGCGCCTAGGAATTTATCCTTGTAAGTTATCGGAAGGTTCAAAGGCTTTTGAAGCTTATAATGATGAAGTTGTATATGAACGTCATCGTCATCGCTATGAATTTAACAATCATTATCGTCAAGCGATGGAGGATGCTGGATTTGTATTCTCAGGAACAAGCCCTGACGGCCGTCTAGTGGAAGTGATCGAGTTAAAAGATCATCCTTGGTTTGTGGCATCACAGTTCCATCCTGAGTTTAAATCAAGACCAAATCGTCCACAGCCATTATTCCGTGACTTTATTAAAGCATCATTACAATATGGTGAGAAATAAGTAGAAAAGCGGAAGCGGCTTGCCCAGCCCCGACAAGCATAAGACAAGCCGGCCTAAAGGTTGTTCTTTGACCTTTTGGACGGATTGGCTTATGACCTCGAGGGGCTAGCCGCTGGAGCTAGACAGATAGAAAAGCGAAAGCGACCGGGAAGCGACGTATGAACTTATTAGCACACTGACTGAGATAAAGGAAACACGAAGTGCGATTTTCACTTCGATGTTGACTTATCGTAGGGAAGGGGGCGGAAGTTCACTAGTCGCTG
>CALCRD010000454.1 GCA_937894355.1 uncultured Bacillus sp. | reverse complement strand
TCTTTCTCATTTTCTAATTCTTGTTGTTTTCGGGATGAAGAAATTCCTTTTGCAAAATTACTAGAAAAATCATCTTTCATTTTTCCTTGCTTAATTTGATTTAAAATTTTATCATATTGGCTATTCATTTCTTCGGCCGTTATATCTTTTAAGTCGGATTTTTCTAAAGTATCATATGTTTTTTCAACCATCTCAGGTGTTAACCCCTTATCCTCCAGATAATAAGCTAATTTAGTACCATCTTTTAATGTAAGTTTATCCTTGTCAACAAGCGAAGTATTATTTTCTTCTGGAGTACCTCCAACTGTAGGTTGGCCTTTAAGAGTTGGTTCATCTGCTTTCTTTTTCTCTAGCATTCTGTTCATAGTCTCCATGTTCTGAGCAGTATTTCTAGCAAAATCCCCTGGCCCTGTATCTCCTGTAGCTAAGCCCGCAATATTAGAACCCATGCTTGCACCCAACATTGCACCTTGTGGTCCAGCAACAGTTGCACCAATCAGAGCTCCACCAGTTGTTGCAACGTTTTGAACACCCTTTTTTAAAGGATTAACAAAAGAATTACCCATCTCCTCACGTACATTATTTAGTAATTCAGAACCTTTGGAGAAGATAGAAAAGATTCGTTTTCTTAATATGAAAAGAGTTAATAATACTAAAGCTTGAACTAGCCCTGACATAAAGAACCCTAGGGTTGACCCATTAGATAGTGTACTAATACTTTGTATCACTTCATTTAGTCCGAAAATAACTAAAGCTAATATCGACACAGCCATTTTTAAGATCAGTGGTATAGATAGCTCGAGGAAGTACCTTTTTAGTACTCCAAACTGATTAGGTAATGAACTCCATAAGAGAGCAAAAGGTGCTACCATTGCTATAACTAAGAACCAAAATTGGAATAATATTAAAGAACTTGCCAAAAAGTAAATAGGAATTGAACCAACTCCATTAGTAATGAACATCAATACGGCGAAATTCAATCTCTTTGTTACATAAGAAAAAGTTAGCGTATTGTTTTTGTGTTCAGTTACTTCTTTAGTTGCAATTTCTTCTCTATCCTCAGTGAAAGGCATTGCTTTTAATAATTGTAATACCCTGTCATCTCCAATGGAATTTTGATCTGTAGTGCTGTACTGTAACATCAAATATGGTTTATGAACCATCATATTAAAAATGTTGTCATTCATTTTTTCTCTAAGACTCACAGCTTGTATATTTCCGTTCTCATCCACTGCCATATTTGCATTTCCAGACAAGACTAATGCAGAAGCCTGAGTAGTTAAGGTATTTGCACCTTTTATTAGGTTGCTGTAATTTCCGAAAAATACCAACGCTATTGTTAATGCTATTAAAGAAGTTAACAAACTACTAAAAGCTGTTATTGAGGCTTTTTTAACAACAAATTGATATAGAGTGTAGATTGATACCACAAGAGTAATTATCCCTAAAAATCCCCCATATAAGCCACTGGAACCAAATACATTCCCTGTAATACCGGTCATTGATACAATTACACCCTGTACCGCATCAATTAATGAATTGATAAGATCTGCATCATAGGCAAAATTTAATATTCCCAGCATTAAATTTGTTAATGTCAAATTGCTCGAAAAAAGCATGTCTGTGAAATTAAACATTGCGTAATGAAAAGCATCAGCAACACCGTCTGTAAGGAAATCCCCACTTACCGTATTCCAAAACCCATCAAAGAATCCTTCTTCTTCTACCTCAGAGGGATCAACAAGATCCAAATCATAAAATACAGGTTCATTTTTATATATTCCACTTGATGCTCCCGACATGGGATCGGAAGGAGTATTATTTTCTAATTCTTGTTGATTAACAGCAGCAAGAGCATAGCTGCTGTTGATACCAAATAATAATAAAACCGATACAAGCAGGATAATATTTTTGAAAACTTGTTTCATTACACTCCCCCCTACTAATTAGTAATGGTTTTAACCTTATAAACACTTTCAGGATACTTCTTCATTAAATCTTTCAATGTCGAAGTCCGTAAATAAGAGCGACCTGTTTCATCTTTAAAATGTAAACCATTTATTTGTGAATCAATTCTATTCATTATCAAATATTGATTCCCTTCTTTTTCTACACCATATATACCAAGACGATTCAGATTTTCGGTTACAGGGTCAAAAAATTCAACAAAGTATATTATTTGATTATGTGATTTATAATAATAATCAGTGGCTGTTATTTTATACCTTCCTTTCATTAATTCCTTATATTCAGGGTGAAGGATTTCTCCCTTTCTCGCTTCTGTTATTTCTACACTTTTATCTATTTCTGATTTTGGAAGGTATTTCTTCATAGTGTCATAGTCTTTAATTTGATATGCTATAAAAAAATCTTCTGCAACAGCATCAAATTCTTTGTACGGCTGAACATCCTCTTTAGGTTTGTTTGAGGCTTCATCCTTACAACCCACTAAGATAAACGCTATGCAAAAAAGGAAAACAATACTAAACAGTATTTTTTTATTCATTTTTATTTTACCCTCATTTCTTTTTACCCAATTTCGACTTGCTCTTGTTCCTCTACTTCTTCACTACTTTCATAATGAGAATCACTTTGTCTTTGTCTTTCTCGATCTTTTTCTTCTTTTGTAGATGTAGAAGAATCAAAGGCAGTAGCTAAATCTGAGAAAATCGGGTCAATTTGTACTATTGCTGTCCGACCATAAATATCCTGGAATAAGCATTTACCTTTACTCATACTGCGGATTTTTTCTATATTAGCTCTTGTTTGCGGTAAATTTAAATATTCCAACATTTCAGTTGCTTCCTCAGTTGTCCGTAAACCAAAGGAGAATTTCATTCCCATATTCGCTACATCATCACCATGATCAGTAGCATTTTGCGAACCCTTTAGCAAGGTTGTATTGTAATAACGACCCTTACGCACAACAAAGTCCATTAGTTCTCTACCAATAGGTGAGTTATCTATCGTACTAGCTTCATCTTGTAGGATAATTTTGTGTCGGGATCTATCTTGTTTGAACATATATTGTTTTGTGAAGGCTGTTAAAGAGATTAAAATTGCTTCTGAAATTTTTTGTGATATTCTTACCTCTGCATTTTTCCCATCTGGTAAGTTTAGGTTTTCTACCATTAAAATTTGTAATGGTTTATCCACTTTAAGCACTTTATAATCTTGGTTTACTTCTCCAAATAAAAGGACTGAAAGGGTTTGTTTTTGAAACGATAATAAAATATCTTTAAGTGTTTCTAAGGCAGTAAATCGCTTCGTTGTCATAGGGTCAGGACCGTTTTCGTACATTTTAACCAAATAGCTAATAACAGCTCCCATACAAGGATCATCTGTTTTACTAACTTCCTCTATTGCATCACTCAAAAGTGTATATTCCGCATCTCGAATATTGACACCTGTTAAATATGCAAGTATATCCAGAGCAATACTTTTTCCTTCTTGAATGTCTACACTTGTGCGGAATGGATCTAAGCATCCTGCATCTTCCTTACTTGCCCCTAGAGTCCACTTAGAAATATAATCTTCTGGTATTAATGGTAACTTAGTCCACTCTTTTCTATCACCTTTAGGGTCGATAATTAGAGCTTGAGAACCGGTTAAAACTGAAAGGTAAGTATATAGGTTCATAAAGAATGATTTACCTTTACCTGTTGCTCCAGCTACTAATGCTGAAATTGAATCTTCAATATTCCCTAAACCATCATAGGATTTAGCAGCGAGGTCAGGTTGTACAAATACATATCTTCCAGTTCTCTCTGCATAACCAATTGGAAAACCACGATTATCACCTATATTAATCGTTGAACCAAACATCATAGCTGCTAAAGTACCTGAATCTACCTCAATTTTATAATCTTCATTTATTTGACGACTTCCCGGTAATTTTTCCATCATAAGGTTGAGTTGTTCCCCATATGGTGCAACAATTTTAATCCCGTATTTAATAAGTTCATCTTTTATTCTTTTAGCACGAGTCGTTAAATCCATATCACTTTCAGCTGTAATCTTAAATACAAACGAGCAACTGTAAGCTGGTTGACCAGTCTTTTTAAAATAGTTTTCGGCTTGAATTGTACCTCTTTCGGATATATCTAAACTTAAATCTGTTGCTACGCCTGCTTTGTTGGCTTCTTCTCTTTGGTCGGTATATTCTAATCGTTTATTTGATAATTTCTTTGTGATGCGGTCATTAGATTGATGATAAGCTCTGACTGAAACTGCTACTGGAAAAGATAATTTTGATTGGAGATCGTAAAGCCATTCAAAGCCAGGGAAGTAATTTTCAGTGTCCATTGTGTGCGT
Organism: uncultured Bacillus sp.; assembly: GCA_937894355.1. Taxonomy (GTDB): domain Bacteria; phylum Bacillota; class Bacilli; order Bacillales; family Cytobacillaceae; genus Bacillus_BU. The sequence continues at coordinate 3,685 of CALCRD010000454.1, read as the reverse complement.
AACTAAATATTGAACGTGTAGACTTTTTATTTCGTCATTCTCCATTACTTTGCTGAATTTTAGTGTCGTTGGAGTAATTTCTTCAATATTTGTATTCTGTACTTCAATAAAAGCATTATGTTTTGGTCTCATTGCCCATTGAGTATTTCCCTCTTCATCTTTTCCAGTTACCTTATAGCCAGAAGAAAAATCATTTCTCATTTGAACATCATTATTTGATGGTGTTACGGAAAACTCTTTTTCGATTAAATATAAACTTTCTACTGTACTTGCAGGCTTAATTGAACAATTAAATGCTGACCGCAGACTTTCCATTAAGGATTCAGATTGACTTTTCCACATTGATATTTCTGTCTCAAGTATGTCGAAAGCGTGTAAACCTACTGCTCTATTAATTTGGGAATTCATCCCTTTGATAAATTCTTTTAAACTGGTAATTAAACTTGTTCCAAAATTACCATCTTTGAATTTATTAAGCTCTGGATTTAGTTGAATACCAATATATTGAATATATTCACTAGTTTCTGTATTGGCCCGTTGCTCTAATAAAGCCTCCTTTAACATCTTCATGTATTTAATACCATTGTCTTTTAACTCATAGTTCTCTCGTTCCATTTTTTCAATTGTATTATCAATAATTTCATCTATGTTAGTTGGAAAAGGCTCTAAAATAAAATGTAAATCGTACCGATTATTAAACAAAAAAGCCAACTGAGTTTGAAAAGGTAGAAATTTATCTTCATGATCTAAAAAATCATAATTAAATCCTGCGACTCTATAGTAAGCTGTAACTGTTCCATCAACACCGAATATAAGATTTCCCTCTATATGCTTTATCGGAAATTCTAACACTGCTGCTTTCAATAAAATTCCCCTTTCTCACTAAACGTTATTTTTCAAGAGAAACACTGGTTTTTATCTCCATTTTAATTCTTCTAGGTGCAAATTCTTCCTTATCTTCACCTTCTGTTGTTACTTTTGAATACCCTACAAAATTATATGAAGATGGTTTTGCTATTTCTCTTCCTCGAATATATGTCACTCTTTTCATTTTTCTTGCGTGATATAGAAAAACAGAACGGAAAAAGGCGATTGAATTTCGCCCTTCCGTTCTTATATCCGAAAGTAAATATGCTAGAGACGCAGGAAGAAGAATAAGAAAAATAAAAGGCATCCACTTAATAAGTAACCCAATAACCGGTGTAAAATAGATTATTAATTCGATAGCCAATAAACCTAGAAAGTATAAAAGTGCTTTCAATTTGATTGGTCTACCTAAATTTAATCCAAAAAGTTGATATATTTTTCTATCAAACTTTAGGAAATCATTTAGTACATATAATGTGATTTTATGCTTTTCTTGTTTCATATCTTATCCCTTCTTTACTGCTCTATTAGACCTTTCTTATGACCCGATACTTAATTTTCCACCTAACCATTCAGCAAGTGTATTAATAATGTCTGGGTTTAATAGGAAGATTCCAACGAAAGCTAAACCAACTAATGAACCAATCATTGCAATCCACGCTCTTTTTACAGCACACACCAAAATTAAGACTATTAAAGCAATAAATAAACCATATTGTGCTTGTTCTTTAATCCATTCAAAAACACCTTGTAAACTCATTGTGTTTTACCTCCAATTAATTAGTTTTTTGTTGTTCAACTTGATCATTATCTATATTTGTTATTTCTGCTTGTTGTTTTACTTCTTCTGTTTTTTCACCTTGTTGATGCTGTTTTTCTTCGGTTTCTTCAATGTAATCTTCAGGCCCTCTTGTTTCGATTTTTTCGTTATTCTGATCGTCTATTCCTGAAACAATGTATCTATTATTTTTTTTAACTACTGATAGTTGATAATTTGCCTTTATAGAAACATTAGTAACAGGTTCAATCAGACTGACCTCAGTGAAAACAATAAAAGTATTTTCTTTTTTACCTTTGAAAATATTAGATTTATTTACTTTTTCAAATAACATTGATTTGTTCAAACCATCTGTAACATCATCAGCAGTTAAAATATAATTAAGCTTATCCTTAGGATCTTCTGCATAGCTTCGGAAGAATGTTGTTAAGAAATCTCTAATGCCTTCTGTGTCTCGAACCTCAGCAGTTTTATATTTTGATGCTGCAACTTTCTTTAAAGTTGTATCTTCATATACATAAGTGTATTTAGGCAGCTCATAAATTCCGAAAGTCTCGCCATCATAAGCAACTGGGACCACAAAATATTTTTGGACTCGGTTTACCTCAGTCCCTTCATTTTTTTCAAGCTCAAAATCAACTAAATATGTTACGTGTGCTAGATTGTCACCTTTTCCCTCAACTTTTTTAAGCACGCAACCTTTATAAACAGAATTCCATTCCAGTCCGCTGAAATTTAATCCGGCATACTGATCTAAACCTAGTGCCAAGTATTTAGACATTGTTTCTATTCTCAACGCTTTTCCTTCCTCTGAAATATTCCAGGTGAAGTAGCTTTGAATAAAATCTTTAGCAAATTGGATTGATTCAGGTGACTCAGCATAATTTTTTTGAACTATGGCCGTTTTATCATTATCTTCTGCTTTACTGGAATCACTACCAAACATATTTACTATTACTACTAAAAACATAAATCCGAATAAAACCCAAAAAGTTATTGATCCCGCCTTTCTTGCTATATACCCTCTAGGCTTCACAGAAGCATTTTTGGCGTTTTTCTTTTGGCTTTGGATTTCCTTTTCAGCATCCAAAAGTTTTTTAGATTTAGAAGAGAAATTTCTCAAACCAGTAAAAATTGGTTTTCGTTGCACTTAATCGCCTACTTCCTTATTAAATTTTTTTGCTTGTTCCTACTAGAATTACAACTCCAGCAACGATTGCTATTGTTGCTATTGAGCCATATTTAACTTTTGATGACTGATACACCTCAGTTACTATGCTTTTAAATTCATTCCATAAAGGAATTAATTGTGGAAACTGTTCCAATAAAATACTTCCAACAACTGCGATAATAAAAATCATGAAAACTGCATAAATAATTAATTTAAACACTTGTTCATCCTCCAATAAGATTAATAATCGTATCCATTTATTGTATTAGCCTCTTGTTTTACCTCCTTCGATAATTCTAAATTTGCTTATTAGTACTTTTTTATCTTTTTTTGGTTGTTCTCTATTAACAAAATCTTTTTCATCAAGCTCAACGATCACTCTTACTAATAGGGCTGGAACACCTGTAGATTTTTCCCACTCCAAATTAATAATTTCTTTAACAATTAATGAGTAATCTTTTCCATCTATTTCAGTAACACCTATTTCACCAACTACTGGAAAATCGTTTTCTCCCACTTCCACAAGGTAGTTTGCTTTAACAAACATTTATCTCACCTTCTTTAAAAAATTTCCTTCCATATCACTAGGACAGCAATTATTGATAATGCTAAACGAGTAAATATATCAATCGCCACATAACTAAAGCGACTTACTTTAATCCCCACCTTATTTTTCAAGGGATAAAGTAATTGGACTCGACCAGTTAGAATATCACCAAGTATGTGAGCTGCTATACCAGTCATAGTTGCTAAAGATAATAAGGGACTGAACGGATAGACCATGACCCCTATTAATAATGCAAATAATAATGAATGCGTAAATGTCCTATGGCCAATTAGCAGATTAATTGGCATAGAGATAAAAAATA
>CALCRD010000453.1 GCA_937894355.1 uncultured Bacillus sp. | reverse complement strand
CGTTCTATAAGGGTAGATAGGCTACCTTCGATGTTGATTTTATCGCCTTGGTAATCAGGAAAATAGGCAAGATGGCGCTTTCCGCCGACAAGCACTTCACTGTCTTCAATGAATTTTTTATATAAGGGGAGCAGGCTTTGCTTGCCATCATCCCCGATTCCGATCATTTTAATAGCTTTCGTCATTTCGGACCGCCTCCCCTAAAAGCTCGCCTTTAAGCGTATATAAAGTCGTACTTACTTCCATACCGTAATCAAATTCCTGTTGGGCAGACCGGCAACAGTAATCACACAGCAGTGTAAAAAACGAAAGATGCCCCGCGGCAACCATCATGTCCCCCACTTGTGAGGCTGTATTGGCTTGGAGAATTTTTTCCACTAACTCTGCTTGTGCACCCGTCTGTGCGGCGATTCTGGCTAAAAAGCTGAAATCAATAGGAGCACCTTTGGAATGGACCATCATCACCCCTTGAGCAACTTTGGAAAATTTACCCATCATTCCGACCATTGACACCTTTTTTACCCCAAGGCGCTTGCATTGTTTAAGGGTAAAACCAACAAAGTCTCCCATTTCAATATAGGCCTCTTCAGGAAGCTTAGGGAATTGCCTCATTCCATACTTTTCACTTCGACCGCCAGTGGTGATGACAACGTGGTCGCACTGACTTGCCCGAGCTACTTTTAACGCCTGGACAATACTAGCTTTGTAGGCAGACGTTGAAAATGGGACAACAATTCCTCGCGTCCCTAAAATTGAAATTCCACCAATAATCCCTAAGCGCCCATTTAAGGTTTTCTTGGCAATTTCCACTCCAGCTGGAACAGAAATGATGATGGCTATTCCTCGAGTGATTCCGTGTTGCAGTAGGATTTCTTCGGCAATTTCTCTAATCATCTTGCGTGGAACTGGATTGATTGCCGCTTCACCAACAGGTACAGGTAGACCTTCCTTGGTAACACGACCGACTCCAATTCCACCATCGATGGTAACCCCCGGAACCTCTGACCAGGAAACCGTAGCCACAATTTCTGCTTGGTGTGTTGCATCAGGATCATCGCCGCCATCTTTAATCACAGTTGCCGTAGCGTTTGTATCGGTCACATGGCAATTTTCCATATGAAAAGTCACCATGCGGCCAACTGGGAGGTGAATCGTTGCCTCCTGTTGTGGTTCTCCAGTTAGTAAAGCGGTTAATGCTGCCTTAGTTGCCGCTGTTGCACATGCCCCTGTTGTGTAGCCTTGTCTTAATTTTTTGGGTTGAGATGCTTCTTGAACTTCGCTCATCGCTTACCTTGATTCCTCGCTTAGTTCTTAGTATTTTTGTTTGATTGAACGATCACTTTTCTTAGCGTTTATTTTTGTTCAGCAAGTAAGGTAATCGCATTCAAGGCGGCTACAGTAACCGTACTGCCACCTTTTCTGCCGATATTTGTGATAAAAGGAATATCTAGCTTGGCCAATTCTTCCTTCGATTCGGCCGCAGAAACAAACCCAACCGGAAGGCCGATGACTAAACCTGGCTTTGCTTCGCCTATCTTTACTAGGCGAATTAATTCTAGTAAAGCTGTCGGTGCATTTCCGATGGCAAAAATCCCGCCATCCGCCTCTCGAATTGCCTTACGCATAGAAATGATCGCCCTTGTTGTGTTCAATCGCTTAGCTTCCTCAACAACGTCTGGGTCGGAAATATAAACCCTCACATCCCCTCCGTATTTTTCAATACGGGCTTTGTTTACCCCGCTTTGAATCATTTGCACATCAGCAACGACCTTTTTACCACTGCGAATAGCATTTATCCCAGCTTCAATCGCATCACGGTGAAATAATAAACTTTTTCCTAGCTCAAAGTCTGCGGATGCATGAATGACTCGTTGCGCAACTTTGTATTGCTCAGGTGTAAACGGATGCTCGCCAATTTCTTCATCAATCATTGAAAAACTTACTGATTCTATTTGTTGTGGTTGAACCGTTACTGGTTTAAATTCTGTATGAAAATCCATACTATCCAACTCCTCTATTGTTGTATTTGTTAGTGGCTTAACTTTTTGGAAGCAACTTGTTGTAAGGCTTCTAGCACACTAGTAAAGTTACTAAATACCTGACTATAATTGATAGTTGGCCGGCTGATTAAGATCAGCTCGATTCCTAATTCCTTTGCCGCCTCAACCTTTTCGTTCACCGATCCCGTCTGCCCGCTTTCTTTGGTAATCATTAGCGTCACCCCAAATTGCTTATACAGAGCCAAATCAAATTCCTTCGTAAACGGTCCTTGGATGGCGATAATATTTTTTTGCGGGAAGCCGAGACTTTCACATTTCTCAAGATTATCAAGACGTGGAAGCATTCTGGCTAACAGCCTTACTTCCGGTATGTTCAATAATTTCCTAGTGAAAATTTGTAAGGTCTTACTTCCGGTTGTCAGCAGGATAACGCCCTTTTTCTGCGCTGCAATTTCGGCCGCTTCTTCGTAGCTTTGAACCATGGTCAGCTTTTCATATTGAAAATTTTGCGATTCCCGTTCATAACGAATGTACGGTACATTTGCTTGTTCGGCTGCATTCATGGCATTTTTTGAAGCTTCCTCAGCAAATGGATGACTGGCATCAACTACTACATGAATACCCTTTTCAACTAGTAAACTAGCCATTTCAGTAGCTGTTAATCTGCCAACTTGGACTGGGATATCAGCATTGGTTAATTCAATGGATGCATTATCCGTCACTACAGTTGCCAGCAACGGAAACCCCGCTTGCTTGATTTCAATTGCTAGTGCTCGGGCATCACTCGTTCCTGCCAAGACAAGAATCATGATTGACTCACCTTTTGGGCATGAATGTGCTCATGGTCGTGATGGTCATGTCCATGGTGGTGATGGTGAATATGCTCCATTACTCCCAAGCGATATTGGCAGGTGTCACAATTCATTTTAACTTCATCCTGTAACGCCTCATTAACCCGTTCTAGTAAAATCGTTTCTAATTTAGGATGAAACCCAAAATAACTAGCTAACTTAAACTCTACGTCAGGATATTTTTCTTGAAATTGGCCAATCAATTTTTCTAATCGTTTTATTAAAATACCCGTGAACAAAAAATAGGGTAAAATCACTACTTTTCGGGCACCAAGCTTTATGCAGCGTTCAATTCCTTCAGTTAACCGCGGACCGGTTACACCCATAAAGGCTGGTTCTACAAGGGCATAATTAGTTTTCTCCCAAAACAATCTCGACATCTTATACAAATCACTATTGCCATCTGGGTCGCTACCACCACGTCCCAGCAATAAAACTGCCGTGTCATCACTGGGATTCTCTAGCTCCTCACCAATTTCTGATAGTCTAGTAGTTAATATCGTAATATTTTCCTCATGGATTCCAATTGGTCTGCCATAGGTAATGCTTACATTTGGATATTTTTGTTTCGCTACATCAATCGCCGCAGGGATATGGATTTTTGAATGGCCAGCCGGCAACAGCATAATCGGAATAATCACAATTCGCTCTGCTCCCTTTTCTACACAGGTATCGATTCCCTGATAAATCGTCGGCAGCTCAAACTCTAAAAAGCAAGTTTCTACTAATAATGATTCGTCAAAACGGTCCTTCATGTTTTCGATAAATTGTCTGACTTGGTCGTTCCCCTCTGGATCTTTGCTACCGTGTCCCACGAATAAAATTGCATTCAAAGGTTTCTCCTCCTTATTAGTTAACTTGATTGTTTAAAATTTCACAGTATTTCTATTCACCGCAAGGAGCTTCGGCAATTTGGAGCACTGGGGTAATATCTACATAGTTAAAGCCGCGAATTTGTTTTACCCGTTTAAAAAACTTATAGAAGCGCTCATTTGGATAAGCTCGTTGTTTATAATCCTCGATAATCGCTTCAACCATATCAACGATTCGAGCAGGGTCTATTCCTTCAGCAACAATTTGCCCAGGATGTGCCGTTCTTCCCACGGTTTTCCCCCCTAAAAATAAATCAAAGGCACCTTGGCGATAGACCATTCCAATATCATCTTTTACCGCTCCATAACAAGCCATTCCACAACCATTTACACCCAACTTGAGCTCCTTAGGCAGCTCCATGCCACCTAAGCGGTTTTGTAGTTCTTCTGCAAAAGGAATTGGATCTTTCTTATTTCCATCACAAAAATCGCAGGCTTTTACGGTTAGTACATCTCCGACTGGCGCTAAGGATAATCCAGCATCGGCTAATTTTGTAACGATTTCATTTGGTTCAGAAGTGCTAACTTGCAGCTTCATTTGATGATCTTGGGTATATTCGATGGTCCCTTGTTCACCGATTACGTCAGCCAAGGTCTGCATTTGTTGAGCAGTAAAGCTTTTATTAGCAACACCAGGACTTACAGCAAGCTCCAAAATCTGCTCGAACGATTGCTGGATACTGAAATCTGTCTCTGTATTATTTTTTCCATCGATTGCTTCGAGCGCTTGCTCAGCCAGTTCGCGTAAAGAAGTTTCTGGCTTGGCACTTGTTGATTCCTCTACTAACTCGGAGTTCCCCTGTTCTAGTGCCCATGGCTCAGCTTCTTTTTGCAACCGTTGATGCAGTTTTAGTGGCTGATCTTGTTGATTAAATTTATACTTTCGTTGATATCCCCTTGGGGTAATCATTAAATCATCGTATAAAAACGTGGCGGAATTCCCAACGATAACCGTTGTTAGCATGCCAATCTCAAATTTAAGCATTTCTTGTAAATTGGTAACCACCACCTGCTGGCGGTCACGATAAGCACTTTTCACCAACCCTACTGGAGTTTCAGGTGAGCGATATTTCAACAGAATTCTTTGCGCTTCTTCGATTTGTCTTGTTCTTCTGCCGCTTTTTGGATTATAAAGTGCAATCACGAAATCAGTGCTTGCTGCAGCTTCAAGTCTATTTTCAATCATTTTCCAAGGTGTTAAATGATCGCTAAGGCTGATTGTACAACCGTCATGCATGACCGGAGCGCCTAAAAGGCTGGCACAGGAATTGATGGCTGAAATACCGGGAATGATTTCGACCTCAACACCGGTTTCTTTTTTCCATCCCTTTTCGACTAATACTTCATAAATCAAACCGGCCATACCATATACCCCAGCATCACCGCTAGAAATCACCGCTACTCTATTGCCAAGTTCCGCTTGCTTAACAGCTTCCTGAGCGCGGCTCACTTCCTCGGTCATTCCCGTTGAAATGATTTCTTGTCCTTCTGTTAACAAGCCCTCTATTAAATCAACATATGTTTTATATCCAATCACCATATTACTTTCACGGATTGCCTCGCGTGCCCTCTCCGTTACATGTTGAAAATTTCCTGGACCGAATCCAATAACTAGTAACTTACCTTTCAACTTAAAACGCCCCCTTTGACTAATTCAATCAGCATAGAAATCCCTAATCCCAAGCTGTATATTCCGGTAACAAATCCGAGAATAAGAAATAATGTTTTTCTCAGCCTTGCTTTCATAAATCCCCAGGTTAGGAAAATTGCTATCAGCATGGTCGATAACAACAAACCGGTAACAAACAAGATTAATTGCACTGTTGCCGTTGCCATATTATTTTCACCGATGACATTGGTAAGTACAGCAATTTGGGTAGGCGTTTCTACACCAATCCCATGAATCACACCAATTACAAATGCACTTACGATTCCAAGCTTTAAAGAAGGAATACCTTTACTTTTTAGCTTTGTTTTCTGCCCCAATTTTTCAAAAAGCTTAAATACTATTTGAAGACGGCTTTTATACTCATACTCTCCCTTTTGCAGAAATAATGAAAAAATCATAAATCCACCAAGGGCTATTAGAGTTACGCTTACCAATCCTTCCAACACTTCTCGAGTTGAGTCAGACATGTCTAAACCTATGTATATCGACAGTAATCCAATTAGGAATACAATTGAGCCATGCCCTAATGCATACATAATACCGAGTGAAATTTGCTTTCGTTTTTTCTGCTCGCTGCCAACCATATCGGCAATCGCTGCCACATGATCTCCATCGATTCCATGACGCATTCCTAACAAAATAGCCAAAAGTGCAAACGTAAAAAGTTCCAAATTCATCCTCCTCTACAAAAACAACAAAAAACACCCCTACCGAAATAGGGGTGCAAAATTAAATACAAAAAAAACACAGTATTGCATTCAGTCGCACTTCCACCTATAGGCCCGTAGGTTTACAGAAGTGTCTAGGTTAAGGCAGGTCTCCTGACTCTGGTTCAGCGTTCGCTTGCGTCTTCCCAACCTTTTTCAGTCGGTGACATATGCAAGGAACTCCCCAATACAGTGGCGGGTACCGTGACGGAATTTAACCGTACTTCCCTTTTCACGCAATTCTTTAAAAATCGCGCACCTTTTCCTAAACGATATTTAGTTTTCTTGATAAGTCGCAAGTATCTCTAGCAACTAGCATTCACAACGATTCTGTTAATTAACAAAACCTTTCGAACATTCAATACCTATCATATTATCTTATATATCCCTATAATTCAACAGGAATTGAAACTAACTCAAGCGAAACTACCACTTCACGTTCATCCGCTGATAAAAAAATAAGCGCCAACTTAATACATAAATAATTATGGACTAAATGTGGACACTCATAATAATTACAAAACCCGAGCCCGTTCAATTCCTCGATTTTTCATTCTTTCTCTTACGGTTGCAATTGCTACTGAACTTCCCAACCATAATAATAGCCCTAATAAAATACTTAAAATCCAATGGTTAGTTAGCTGTAGAACTAATAAAACTGTTGCAACACATACGACGCCACCCATCATTCCAAAAACCGATCCACTAGCAATTAAAGCCGCCTTATTAGAACCAGAGGCGATACCCACCATTAAAACAGCTGTAATCATAACTGCAGGGAATGCTGCAAAAATGCCTGCGAGAATTTCCCATGGTGATAAAACAGTTACTAAATAGCTCAGCATCACAGCTGTCCCACCTAAGATAAACCGAATCATCAGGTCTTTCATCTTGCGGATTGCCCCCTCTTAAAACGTATAGGATGTAACAAAAACAACAACAATTGAAACAGCAAACCAACAAATGATGGTTTGCACCAGGCCAAGCTTCCAGCCATGTCTCTTTAATAAATATCCCGCTATCATAGCAATAAGGATATTAATCGACATTCCTATTATCGCTCCTTTGGACAGGAGAATAGAATGTGAAACTAGTGCCTCACCCTTTAAATCTAAGCGGTTCGTTAGTAGTGCAGCTAAATACACGGCCGGAAAAGCAGCAAAAATGCCGCCTGCCTTTTCACCAAGTTTCCTGGCTACAATCGTTGCCACCAGTACTGCCGAGCCACCTAAAAAGAATCTTATTAGCAAAGCACTGACGGATACTCCGGCCACTACATTCCGCCTCTTTTCAATAGAGCAATATTGCTTTTACTACAAAGGACTTCATTAACATTCTTCTTTTTATAGGCTTGCCAGTAAGCAAGAGCAACAAATACTGAACCACCAACTGCATTGCCTAAAAACACTGGTACAAAATTGTGTAAGTACTCAATCCAAGTGAAATGTCCTGCAAAAATAGCTGCAGGGATAACAAACATGTTCGCTACTACGTGCTGGAATCCAATTGCTACAAATGTCATCGTCGGAAACCAGATACCCAGTATCTTTCCAGTCATATCATCTGAGCCATATGATAACCAAACAGCAGCTGCTACTAGCCAATTGCAGCCGATGCCTGAAAGAAAGGCTTGTAAAAATGAGGCTTCTAATTTATGTTCAGCAATACTAATTGTTTTTTCTAAGAAAGGACCAGTTTCAGTTAAGCCAACTAGGTGCCCAAAAACATAGGCAACAAAAATGGCTCCTACAAAATTGCTAATGGTAATGACTGACCAATTGGAGATCAATTGCTTCATGTTTATTTTTTTAGCTAACCATGCCATGGGTACGGCCATCATATTTCCCGTTAATAGCTCTCCACCGGCAATTAATGTTAAAATAAGACCGATTGGAAAAAGTGCAGCTCCGAGAAAGGTGCTAATTCCAGCTAATTCCTCGGACATAGGAGCCGTAACTTTGATATATAATAGGTAACCTAAAGCGATAAAAGCTCCTGCCTGGAACCCTAGTATTGCAGATTTAAGTAGCGGATATTTTGCTTTTTTAATACCATTCTCCACAGTAATTTCTGCAATTTGTTCCGGCTTGTAAAATGACATGTAAATCATACCCTTCCGACAAGCTTATTCATTTATTTTAAAATAATAGTTTGTGAAATGTATCACATTTGTTACTTTCATAATAATTGTAACTCAACTCGACTAAGCAATCTTGTGAACAATTGATTACTATTTATAAATCGCTTACATTATTGATTTACACAGGGTTCTAGCCTCTACAAATCAACATACCTTGAATTGTCACATTTTTGCTTGTTTGCTTTATCTATTATTTTTTCACTATATTAATCCCATTTGGATTAGACTAGAACTTATTATGTTTACAGAAAGAAGGAAAATCTTGACCTCTAGAAAGAAAAAACTAATCTATTTAGCGCTATTATTTGTCATGGTCGCTTGGGGCTTGAATGTTATCGCTACTAAATTAATTGTCACAACGTTTATGCCGGTCACCATTACCGCCTTTAGAATTTTCACCGCTGCTGTTTCCGTGTTGATCATTTTACTTTTCATGAAAAAGGTTCGATTGCCCTCTAAAAGAGAGTTGCGGTTTATCTTGATTGGTACTTTGTTTAATGTAGTTGCCCATCATTATTTCTTATCGGTTGGTTTAAAGGCAACCTCCGCTTCCAATGGCGGACTCATCCTGGGGATGGGGCCATTATTAACAACCGTTTTAGCATTTCTTTTTTTAGGAAGTTCGATTACGATGGCAAGTGTAGTTGGGGTCGTCATGGGATTTGTCGGGGTAGTGCTTGTTGTTCTAAAGGACGGCAGCATCAGCTCCATCTCTTTCGGCGATTTAGCTGTGTTTATTTCCATTTTATCTCAAGCCATTAGCTTCATTTTCATCAGTAAAATATCACGAAGCTTAGATCCCAGACTAATGACCTTTTACATGCTTTTCCTTGGTTCCTTTTTATTGTTTGTCATAAGTCTCATAACCGAGCCTACTGGATTATCCAGCTTGAGTGGAGGGTCAGCTGGCATTTGGCTAGTCTTCTTCGCTTCAGCCATAATCGCAACTGCAGTAGGTCACATGGTATACAATTATGCGGTTGGCCAAATCGGGGCAGCTGAAACATCCATTTTCATTAATCTTAACCCCTTCTTCGCCCTAATTAGCGCCGCCATCTTTCTCGATGAACAAATCGTAATTAAACAAATAATCGGTTTCCTCCTCATCATCGCAGGAGTCCTAATCGGCTCAGACATCTGGAAAGACCTCATCAAAAAAGCGCGGCAAAAGAGAAAAACACGCCTAAGCGCCTAAACCTTTAACGCATTAACGCACTGGGGGACAGGCCCCCAGTGCGTTAATGCGTTTATGTGAGGGGGTGTTTAGTAGTTTTTTGAATTCCGCCTTAAGTCTTAGTTGTAAATGAATCTCTGGTTCATTGAGGAATGATTGGATAAGGACTATGATTAATCTAAAGTAATTCATTTCAAATGGGGGATGAACTGGTTATGAAAAAAATACTGATTATTTTTTTAGTCTCAATCGGTTTGTATATACTTTTCATTAATGCTATGGAGGATGATTGGATTCCATTTAGGCATCAAGAGACCCAAGCAACAGTCACTGAAAATATTGACATGATTGAGATTAATATGACTAGCGGAAATGCTGCGATTATTCCGGAGGATAGACAGGACGTAAAAGCGATCTTGGAGGGCACCGGTACCGTTTCCGTTGACAAAAGGCACGACAAGATCACTGTCACGGTTAAACGGAAGTGGTTTGAATGGTTCTCATTTTCGAACAAAAATGACCTAAAAATTTATATCCCAGAGGATTATCATCAAAAAATGGCCATAGATATGGGCTCCGGTAATTTGAAGTTCTCCGGTCAATCTAAGGCTCAGCCATTTAAATTAGCGAAATTATCATTGAATGTTTCCTCTGGAAATATGGAATTAAAGAATCTGGAAGTCACTAATTTCGAACACGATGGGTCTTCAGGTAATGTCGAAGTCGATCACTTAATTACGAAAACTGGGACGTTCGATATTAGCTCAGGTAAACTCGATATTAAACATTACTCCGGAGCGATTAAAGCTGATTTATCTTCAGGAAAATTAGATCTACAAGTGGATAAATTAGTCGACTCAATTGACATCGACATAAGCTCAGGGAAAGTGAATTTGGACCTTCCAGATGATGCTGACTTTACCATCAACGGAGATACAGGTAGTGGCAAGATTTCTTGTGATTTTCCACTAATCAGCCAATCGACTAATAGTAACGAACTTACTGGAACACACGGATCTGGTAAACACCAAATTAACCTAGATGTTTCTAGTGGATCTATCCAGGTTTATTAACTCCTCTTCCCTACAGCAAGTCTGGGTAAACACTGGAGTACCCCACCTTTTGTAAAAAAAATAAAAGTGCCTGAATCCTGTTGCGTTAACGAATTAACAGAACAGAAGTCAGGCACTCTTTTTTTAAAAAGAATAGGCTGGAAAACCACCGTTGAAAGTGAAAAATTAGAATAATTTCTTTTTCCA
>CALCRD010000452.1 GCA_937894355.1 uncultured Bacillus sp. | reverse complement strand
CTACTCAGCATTTGACGACATTGTTTATTTTTCTGGCAGCTTCGGTGATTTCCTCGGCCAAACTAATCGCCGTTATCACTGCTACTCCATCTGCTCCCGCTTCGATTACGGTTGCAGCGTTGTCTGCATTAATGCCGCCGATTCCGACAATTGGAGTCGTGAATCCGCTTTGTCTTAGCGTTTGAATTAACGTCACTCCTGCCGCTGCTTTGGCATCTTCTTTTGTTTTGGTTTCAAACACAGGTCCGATACCTAAATAGTCAGCACCACAGAGAAGTGCCGTCTCAACTTCTTCTAACGAATGAGCCGAAACACCAAGGATTTTGTCCGCGCCGATTCGTTCGCGCACGGTGGCCACGTTTTCATCGTCCTGACCGATATGAACACCATCAGCACCAATTTCTAATGCTAAATCGACATCGTCATTTACAATAAACGGAATCTGCTGGTCTTGGCAAATTTTTTGCAGCTTAAGAGCTAGCGCCTGCTTTTCTGCTCCCTTAAGGGCATCCTGCCCTTTTTCACGGAACTGAAAAATGGTAACTCCACCATTGATGGCTTCTGTCAGCACATCCTCCGGTTTTTTCGGACAATTAATACTCCCGAAGATAAAATACACCTTTAACATTTCTTTTATTGCTTCATTCTGAACTCTACCCACCATAGCCATAGCCACTACTCCCTAACAAGATTTCTGCGATTATATGCCCAATGATTTGTCGGTCCATGTCCCGAACCAATATGCAAATCATCTTCAATAGCTGCTTGGATAAAGTCCTTCGCCGTAGCCACAGAGTCATAGACACTCATGCCCTTAGCCAGTCCCGCGGCAATCGCGGCTGAAAATGTGCAGCCTGTTCCATGAGTATTTTTCGTCGGCAATCTTTTACTAGTAAAAAGTTTAAACTCTTGGCCATTAAATAATACATCGACCGCTTCCGTTGGGTCTTCATCATGGCCACCTTTTAGAACCACATGCTTTGCACCTAATTCGACTATCCTCCGGCAAGCTTCTTTTTTATCATCAAGCGTTTCAATATCCATCCCTGTCAGCACTTCTGCTTCCGGAATATTTGGCGTTACAATCATCGCCAGTGGCAACAAATGCGTTTTCAAAGCGGCAATGGCTTCATTTAGCAATAATGAAGCGCCCCCTTTAGCAATCATCACCGGGTCGACAACGACATTTTGCCATTGATACTGTTTAATCGTATTAGAAACGGCCTCAATAATTTCGGCATTAAATAACATTCCTGTTTTCAGGGCGTTGGTGCCCATATCATCGCCAATTGCTTTTATTTGGGCAATTACGGCTTCTGCACTTAATGGAAACACCCCGTGAACACCTAAAGTATTTTGCGCGGTAACCGCTGTTAATGCTGACATCCCAAATACCCCTAGTTCTTGAAACGTCTTCAAGTCGGCTTGAATCCCGGCTCCGCCACCACTATCAGAGCCAGCAATTGTTAGTGCTTTTCTAATCTCCATGTCCATTCCCCTTTAATTTAGATCTTGGTAAAACGACTATATTTTAAAATTTCATCCCCAGAGACGAGGGCGAGTTGATTTAACAATTCAATTTGGAAGCTACCTGGTCCAAAGTGGGCTGTTTTCTCCGCGGCAATTTCAGCGGCAATCCCATAAAAAGATAGCGCGGCAACTGCGGCATTGACTTGTTTTTTTTCAACAGAAGCGAAAGCAGCAATCACTGAAGTTAGCAAACAGCCAGTTCCCGTTACTTTGGTTAAAATTGGATGGCCATTATGAACGGCATATGTAGTCGTTCCGTCGGAAACGATGTCGTCTTTTCCGGTGGCAATGACTACTGTGTTCAGTTTTTTGGCGGTCGAGGTCACCAGGTCGACGACACTGCCATGGAGATTTCCGCCATCTACGCCTTTGACGGCCAAGCTTTCTCCAGCTACATTGGCAATTTCAGCGGCGTTTCCACGAATCACCGAGAATTGAATGTCCTTGACTAAGTTTCGAGCGGTCTCAGTCCGATACGCTGTCGCCCCCGCTCCGACCGGATCTAACATGACCGGCAAGTTGAGTTCATTGGCGGCTTTTCCAGCAATATGCATCGCCTCCACGGTATTTTCATTGAGTGTTCCGATGTTAATAACTAGGGCATTGGCAATTTTCACCATGTCGGCAACTTCTTTGCGACTATCCGCCATTACCGGCGAGGCCCCTAATGCTAACAAACCGTTCGCGGTAAAATTGGTCACAACCACATTGGTAATATTATGTATTAATGGGCTTTTCTCTCTAACCCGCTCTAATAACGAAACGATTGTTTCTTTGTCCATCTGAAGTCTCCTTATTTCTGCAATTTTTTTCAAATGATAACTTAACAAAAAATGGGCTGTGTTAAACTTGGCCGTTGATTTCCACTCCAGGTCGCTCGCGCACCTTAGGGGCGGGCGGTAAGCCTCCTCGGCGCGCCTTGCGCCTGCGGGGTCTTACCTGTCCCGCTGCCTCCCGCAGGAGTCTCGCACCTTCCGCTCCAATCAACTAAGTTCGAAAAACCAGCATTAACACAACTAAAAAATAAAAAGCCAGTGCCGCAAAGGACCTGACTTAGTTAGTGAAAGCAATATCAGCGCAATCAATTTCACTACTTTCCTACGCTGGCAAATGTCCAGATCAGGTCCAAAGGGTTAAAAACGCAGCGTTTTTGTCTCAGCCCACATCGGGCACCCCTAGTAGTACTTATTAATACTGATATTATCATAGCTTTTATCCTAGTCACAGTAAAGAAATAACTGCAGCTAAAACCGGGAGCTAGCGATTTTCTCTTTGGCATAACTGAAATTCCGTCGATACTGCCATATTTTTTCAGAAAAATCTCCGTCCAAACTAAGCTTAATGACTGTTTTTTTCCAAACTCAATTATGACTAGGGCCATTTACGTCAATAATAAAAAGAGATTGATGGAACGAGGTGCACTCTATTGAACCAACATTATTACGGCCATTTTTTGCGATTTCCGCTCATCATAAGATTGTTATTGATATCTTGTTTGATTATGATTTTATTCGGAATTACGATTCATTTATTAGAGCCAACCAACTTCCCCACCGTTTTTGATGGAATTTGGTGGGCATTTGTAACCTCGTCAACAGTTGGCTTTGGCGACTATACCCCAAAAACTATGCTCGGTCGAATTACCGGAATCCTGCTAATCTTATTTGGCGTAAGCTTCCTCACCTTTTACTTTGCCCATTTGGCAACGGTAACAGTAGCCAAGCAGAATGAATTTTTAGAAGGAAAAAGTGTATTCAGAGGAATTGGTCATTTAATTATCGTCGGTTGGAATGAGCGCTCCCGAAAAATGATTGCAGCGCTAACCAAGAAAAATCCGCCCAAACAAATCATCATCATCGACGAAACACTAGATAAACTGCCAGCGCACCATTCTAATGTTCATTTCATCAAAGGGCGGGCCAACAGCGATGCCACGCTGGCCAAAGCAAACCTGGCCAAAGCCGAATCCGTGATCATTACAGCCGATCCCAACAAAGACGAACTGCAAGCAGATATGAACACCATTCTAACATTACTAGCCGTAAAAGGACTGAATCCGGACATCAAATGCATCGTCGAAATTCTTACCACAGAGCACGTACTCAACGCTCGCCGGGCCGGAGCAGACAAACTAATTCGCACCAACAATTTGCTAAGCTCAGTCATGCTAAACCTGATGCACTCCACACTCAGCGAAGCAACCTTCAACGAACTAATCAACTTTAAACAAAATTGGCTGAATCATATCAACATTTCCGAGGAATATATCGGCAAGCGTTTTAGCGAAGTAAGTTCCTCTCTTTTTCTAAAAAAAACTATCCTAATCGGGGTAATACGAGGGGAAGAAACGTTTGTGAATCCGCCCCACGAGTTTATTTTACAGCAAAATGACCAGTTATTGGCTATTAACGATTCATTGCTGATTTAACAAAATCGATTCTAATTCTTGGACAAGTCTTTCACCGACTTCGCGAAGTTGTTCTGGTATTCTGCCATCTTTATCTTCAGGTTCTTGAAATTGGTTAAAGGCGGCAGAAGAATTATCTGCATGAGTATGGTCGTCATCCAGACCTGATTGGTAAACATGGTTCAATAGGAACGGTTTACCCAATTCTACTGTACAGTTTGGACTATCTAACTGGCCATCAATCGCTTGAAACGGAAGTCGCAAAAATTGGTAACCATCGGTATCGCTGATTTTATAATCAAAATAACCATGGTCATAATCCCAATTTCCGCCAATCGAATAACCTTCTGGTTTAAGCCTTTGCTCAAGCTTGTATAAATCAAATTGTTTACCCTCAAGTTGTGAAGAAATTTCTATCATGATTCTTTCCACCCTTCGCTGCTTTTTCAGTTTGTGTTTGGTTTGGTGTCGGTTCAAGTGTGGGATATCTATATGGTTTTGTTAGTTTTCCCAAATAAACAAAATGCAATCATCGGGGGAATATGGGAATTTGGCAGTTGGAAGCCATTCTTTGCACATTTTTACTTTTCTACCCTGCTACGATTCCCCTGTCTTCATTTTAGGGAATCGTTGGACCGTTACGATTCCCTTACATGGCTGCAATCGGGCATCTAGGGAATCGTTCGACCCCTACGATTCCCTTAGGTAGCTTTTATCACGCTTCTTCGGAATCATTCAGCCCCTACGATTCCCGTATTGACCTCAGAGGGAATTGTTTATATTGGTAACCCTGTAAAATTATGTATTTGAATACATAAAAAGTAAATCCCTCTACCCCTTTTTATGTTATAGCTTAATATTCCTTACATTTTTGCCTAATCTTTCAAATCAAAAATTCCCCGAAAGTACAACGCCAAACGAGAATTTTATGATTTCGCTAAACAAAAAAACAACCCGGATTAGCTGCGTCCGGGTTGTTTCATCATTATTATTTATTTAATCGTGCTTCTAGTTCGGCCTTTTTCGCTTCAAAGCCAGGCTTTCCTAGTAGGGCGAACATGTTTACTTTATATGCCTCTACTCCTGGTTGATCGAATGGATTAACACCCAATAGGTAGCCGCTTATCGCACATGCCTTTTCAAAGAAATAGACTAGGTATCCTAAGGTGTATTCATCAAGTGCCGGAATTGAAATAATTAGGTTGGGAACGCCACCGTCAGTGTGGGCTAGCATCGTTCCTTCAAAAGCTTTGTTGTTAACGAAATCTACTGTTTTACCAGCAAGATAGTTTAAACCATCAAGATCTTGGCTATCTTCCTCTATCAGTAATTCGTGGCGAGGATTTTCTACTTTAATAATCGTTTCAAACAAATCGCGACGTCCTTCTTGGACATATTGACCTAATGAATGCAAATCAGTTGAGAAGTTGGCGGATGCTGGGAAAATTCCCTTTTGATCCTTGCCTTCACTTTCGCCAAACAATTGCTTCCACCATTCAGAAAAATATTGCAAGCCTGGTTCGTAATTGACCAGCATTTCAATTGTTTTTCCTTTATTGTACAGAATGTTACGTAGCGCTGCGTATTGATAGGCCGCATTTTCTTCTAGCTCTGAGCTGCCGAAATCTTCTCTGGCAGCAGCTGCACCTTTCATCAACGCTGTAATATCAGCACCAGAAGCGGCAATTGGTAGCAAACCAACGGCTGTTAGGACGGAGTATCTTCCGCCAATGTTATCTGGAATAATAAAAGATTCAAAGCCTTCTTCAGTCGCTAACGTTTTCAGAGCTCCTCTAGCTTTATCTGTTGTCGCATAGATCCGCTCACGAGCTTCTTCAACGCCGTATTTTTCCTCAAGCAGCTTGCGGAATATCCGGAAGGCTAAAGCTGGTTCAGTGGTTGTACCAGATTTAGAAATGACGTTTATAGAGAAGTCTTTGCCATCAAGCAAATCGATTACATCTCGCATATAGGTCGAACTTATGTTATTTCCGACAAAGATGATTTGTGGAGCATTTCGCTTTTCCTTAGAAAGTGCATTATAAAAACTATGCTGTAACATTTCGATGGCTGCTCGAGCACCTAAGTATGAACCACCAATTCCGATTACTAGCAATACATCAGAATCCTGCTTAATTTTTTCAGCAGATTTTTGGATTCGTGAGAACTCTTCTTTGTCATAATTTATAGGAAGATCAATCCATCCTAAAAAATCGCTCCCTGCTCCTGTTTGCTCATGTAGCGAATGGTGAGCAACTTTTACTAAATCTCTTAAATATGTAATTTCATGTTCCCCGAAAAATGGTTGTGCTTTTGAGCAATCAAAACGAACGTGTGTCATGAATGATCCTCCGTATAGTTTTTATTCTTTTACACTTTAACTAATGCTGAAATAATAATCAAGAAGCTATTACCAATATTTTCTGCAAAATACCGAAAACATTTTTACATTATTCTACAGCTTGGATTTGGTTTCTGACTGAGTCTGTCGTTTTATAAAAGCTAGCCCGATATATTGTCAAAACATCGCTGGTTTTCGAAAAATTATGTTGGGAATTT
>CALCRD010000451.1 GCA_937894355.1 uncultured Bacillus sp. | reverse complement strand
GCCTTTTACTTTGTTTCTAGAGGGAATAGGCTTTTTCAAAGGCGCCTCGGGTGGCGTCACCAAGGGAGGCATAGCCTGCTGCATCGCCTATTACGAATACATTTTCCAGCCTCTCGCTTAATGGTTCTTCTAATGGGTTATACTCTTCTACACCCATCGCAACAATGACATACTCTGACTCGAATTCTGATCTTTTACCGGAATTTAGGTCCTCGACGATGACACGGTCTGGTAAAATTTTTGCCAGTTTATGATCAGTAAGGATGTTCACGTTTAATTGTCTAAGTTTTTCTAGCAGTCTTAATCTCGTATCTTGTCCAATTCGTTCGCTTGCTTTTGTGGGAATTTCCACAAATGTGACATCATTGCCGGCTTCTGCAAGGCGGCGGTTCGTTCCATGACAAATCATGCCGCTTCCGACAACGGTCACTTTGCTATTGGTAAATTCTTTTTTCTGTAATTTTATGTCCTCATAAGTAAAGACATGAGCTAAATCATTGCCCTCAGCCGGTGGGAGTTTTGGTTTTGCTCCTGTTGCTAAAAATACCGCAAAAGGATTAGAAGAGATGATCTCTTCAACTGTAGCTTCTGTATTCATCCGGACATCAATATTTAACCGTTTCATTTCTTTGCTGAGATAATCGATGTGCCAGTTCATTTTCTTTAAATAATTCGGGTCAGAAACAAGGTGCAATTGACCGCCAAGTTTAGAAGCTTTTTCAAAAAGAGTGACATGATATCCTCTTAATGATAGAACTCGTGCTGCTTCCATTCCTCCAGGTCCACCGCCAACTACCACAACATGGCGTTTTTCGTCTGCAGGAAGTTGCTTTAGTTCGATAAACTGTAGCTCACGGCCAGCTCTAGCATTGAGGGAACATAGAATGTGTGAGTTCCCCATAGCCGAATGGATACAATGGAGACAGCTAATGCACTTTCTAATTTCAGCTTCGCGTCCTGCCATTGTTTTGTTTACCCACTCAGGGTCTGCAATTAGACCTCTTCCTATGGCCACAAAGTCTGCTTTTCCATCGGCTAAAATGGTTTCAACATATTGTGGTTCCCGAATGTTGCCAACCGTAATAACCGGGATATTGACTTCCTTTTTTATCTCTTCTGCAAGGTAGACTTTCCAGCCTTGTTCAAATAGCGGGGATTCAATAATTTTGTCCATAGATTCATAGGTTCCACTACTAATGTGGAGCCCATCTATTCCTAGCTTTTCCAAATGTCGACTAATCTGTTTTCCTAGCTGTAAATCTATGCCACCATCAATAAACTCATCGGCACTGAGACGGACGGTGACTGGGTATTCCTGACCGCACTTTTCTCGAATGCCGGCAATGATTTCCTCGATAAATCTCATTCGGTTTTCAAAGCTTCCCCCGTATTCATCCTTTCGTAAGTTTGACTGAGGACTTAAAAATTGGTTAATTAAATAGCCATGGGCACCGTGTATTTCAACGCCATCAATACCAGCTTGCTTACATCTAACGGCCGTTTGCACAAATTTATTTACCAGTTCTTTTACTTCTTCTGTCGTTAATTCCCGAGGTTCTTCACCTACTGCAGCACTTGCAATATTACTAGGCGCAACGATTTGTTTGCCGTTAATCAACGCGGAGCTTGACTGTCGCCCTGCATGATGGATTTGTACAAACAACTTTGTGCCATATTTTTGTACCGCTGCGGCTAAGCGCTGCATTCCCGGAATGAAACGGTCTTCGTCAAACCTTAATTGCCTGATAAATCCCTTTCCATATTCATAATCAATACAGGTAAATTCGGTAATAATTAACCCTGTGCCACCTTTTGCTCTTTCTTCATAATAGGCAATTAGTTCATCCGTGACTTCTCCCTCAGGACCTGCAAGATTCGTCCCCATTGCCGGCATCACTATTCGGTTTTTCAGAGTCAAACTTCCGATTTTACCTTCTTTAAATATATTTTCGTAATGCATATAAGAGCCTCCTGTTTTTAACATTGTGAGAAACTTCACATTAACCACGAAAAAAATTTTACCACACCTTCTATTTTAACGGAGGAACACACAAACAACCCCACAACCATTTGATAGTTTAGTGACAGAAAAGTACGTGGGTGACTCTTTTTGTCATAATTTCTAATAGTAAGTAGAAGGTGATGAATCCCTTAAAGGGGATTGGAAGGTCTAAGTTGAGGAATATATTGTGTAAGTAGTTCTAGTTAATGTGACATTAATGGTTTTGGAAAACGAATCGCTGGGCAGATAATGATCAGATTTGTTGTTCGACTGAGCTTAAGCCTGTTGGCTTGTTTTTTTTTTTACAAAAGAGGAAGGACGAAACGATAGGTTGATACAGGAATAGATTAGGTCTAGGTCATTAAGGAAAGAAAGGGGAGTTAACTGCATATATTATTGCCTTTCTGCATAAAACAGTGGTGCTTTTTATGCAGAAGGGCAATGAATAAGGTAGGTGGAAAATGATGAGGGCCTTTAACTACTTTGAAATAGATACATGAATTCAAAGGCAAACAAGAGCTGTTCATGGAGGCGCAAATGCGTACTTTTTGGGGATTTGCCACTGTAACCACCTGAAGACGGGTCCGGTGCTAGAAACTGGGTTTGTCTCTTTTTGGGCTTTTTTTCAAGTGATGGATGCGGAATCTTGTATCAAGAGTATTAATCCATTTTTCGCAAACTTCCTCTGGAATAGAAGAAGCAATTGTTTTATCTTTAATAAATAAGATTAATAATAAATCATGTAGGGAAATACTTAAAGAAATAGCCTTTGTAAAATCATTTTTTTTACACACTTAGAGATGATAAAACTTATCCAAGAATATGGGTAGAGTATATAGTAAAGCGATTGTTTAAATAACCAACTTATTTTTTTAAACATTCTATATATTAATGGGTAGCCAAATGATATAAAATTTAAAATCATACTCCCTGAGAGAAATATTTAGAGTATTTTGGCTTAATTTTCAGTATGAGTGTTTGTATCATTATATGCAGTTTTTTGAAATAGATGAAATAATGAGGAGATTATGTATCTTGGTGAAATGGAGGTAGAAAGGAATGGATGAAAAATTATCTTGGATTTCATTAGATTACCATTTATCGGTTAATGATGAATTTGATTATATTGATGGATCCTCAGCTATAGCATTAGAAACAGATGATGGAGATGAGCTTATCACGAAGAAAATTGGATATATTCATTTTCATATATATAATACAAATTGTTTTGTTGACTGGGTTGATTTCATAGATGCTGCTGATTCCATCTCTGGTGATGAATTATTCCTCATTGAAAACTTTATAGAATCTGGCATTATAAACTTCGGTATTGAAAAGGTTTTATGCTTGGACACAATTAAAATTGAACAAGAATACCGTTCAAATGGCTATGGTTCCCTTGCGATAAAAGATTTAATCAAATTTTGTGGTGTTTTAGGACTGGATTATATCATTTTGCAGCCAGCTCCGATTGAAGGAGAAGCATTTAATGAGCAACGTCCAAAAAGAATTGCTAGAATAAAACAATTTTATGAAAATCTGAATTTTGAAGTTTATCAACCAAGCAAGGGAGAGCCAATTATGATTCTACAAATTTGAAACAGGTGGATTGTGCCAGGCGATTTTTGATCGAACATCGCAAGTGCTATCAGTGGAGGGACGAAAAAATTTTCATATTTACCTTTCGAGAATTATGTTAACTAATTGTGTTATTGATTGAGGTCTCTCTGGCATTGTAGTATTTTAGTTAAAGAGAGTGTTACTGAAGATTACGTCTGCACATCATGTTTATTCATTGATGGGGTGGACGTTTTTGTTTTTAACGGAGATTTTTGAGGGGGGATTGGCATGTTAAGTTTTGAGCGTTTTAAGAAGCTGGCAGTGGTATTTCTGTTATTGATTTTTGCGAGTATGCTTTTGGGCTGCGGGATGGATAAAGGGAATGTCTATGATAGCGACAAGGAGATTGCCAAGGAAGGGGATAGCTATACTTTTGTTGGTAGGTCTGGGAATGAAAGTAAAAATCGGATTGATGTTAGCTTTAGAAAGTTTGCTGGTGTGCAAACGCTTTGGCTGATTGAGGCAAAGGAAGATGGTGTAATTGAACTGGATTATGATAACGAGATTACGAAAGGGGATTTCAAGCTTGTTGTGGTAACGCCAGAAGGGGAAGTTGATAATGTGGCCGAACAGACCAACAAAGGGAGCTACAAGGTGACGACTTCGAAGGGGAAATATCGAATCAAAATTGTGGGTAGGACTGCAACGGGCGAATTCGAAATGGATTTAGAGACAAAGGGTGTGAAGCGAGTTTCACATCCAGGAAGTGTTTGAAGGTAACGTGGTAGTGGGGAAGAAAAGAGCATAGTGCCATTAATAGCCAAAAGGGGGCGGAAGAACCGTCGGTTGTGGCTTCAACAGCAATGTCAAAGTCCGAATATTCATTATAGGACCCTTTTAATCTTGAACCAAAAATTAAGCATTCATTTATATGGTATTCTTTTAAAATATCTTGAATGACTGAAACTTGTTTCATTATTAACCCTATGTCCAAGGTACTTTCCCCCCTCGTATATATACAAGATTTTAACAGGTTTCTAGGGAAGGTTCCATATGGCGTGGGAGAGATTCTGGTGTTTCCTAGCAGTGTTTTGGAGAACCAAGCTGAAGATGCGGTTCTTTCGCTATCTCGGGCGAACCGTCCTCTTCATTAGTGATGGAACTTAATACGGCACTATTTTTCTTAACTAGCTGGAAAACTAGCAGGAGTTTGAATATGTTTGTAGAATATAATTTTTAATGGTTCCCTTTTAAGTTTCCACTTCAACTTTTATCCTTTTTTTCATTTCTTCTGTTTTCCATTTCAAATACCTTTATTGACAAACCACTGTTTCATCCATTCCTTTCTTTGTAAAGATTATCATTTAATAGGGAGGTTGTGCTTATGCCCTTAAAGTTTTCAGTGTTGGTTTAAGTGGACCGTAGGGCTATGGGTTTCAGGTGCAGTTTTCAAAGAGACGGAGTTGATCAGTTACTAAATCCTGAAGATTAGATAATAATGCTTTCTTATGTTAAATTAATCAAAGATGAACCTTACAAATCGTATGGGTCTCTATTAGGAGGACAGATATGAATAGAGGGGAATTTCAAGAACTAACAATCATAAGATTACAAGAAGCGAAACAATTATTGGAAAATGAATGTTACGATGGTGCATATTATTTAGCTGGTTATGTTATTGAATGTGCACTTAAAGCATGTATAGCCAAGAAAACAAAAGAGTTCGATTTTCCAGATAAGAAATTAATCGATAAAATATATTCTCATGATCTCTCCAAATTAGTTAGTGTCGTTGGTATTAAGGTGGAGGAAGACATTATGATCAACTGGAACCTTGTAAAGGATTGGTCTGAACAGGATCGATATAAGAAGCATACCAAACAAGAGGCCAAAGAAATTTTTAATGCGGTTGCTAATTCAGATGTGGGGGTGTTAGAGTGGATAAAACAACATTGGTAGAAAGGGATTTTCTTGATGGAGAAATGTTAATTAGGGAGCTTGAACATGCTCAAATAAATGTCCACTCAGCATTTTGGCTATATGACTCCGAAGCCGACAGATGGAGATTGATTATTGCTTCCGAGATAGAGGACTTCTACAGCCCTAAAAAAGCTTACACGCATATTTGGAATGTTTTAAAAGAAATGACCAATAAAGGGATTAAGATAGGCTTTTCTTTTGATAATATTTCAGTCATGAGCCCTAAAGATCCATTAATTAAAGCGCTAAGCATGACCGTTAAAACGGGACCTAAAGATATTTGTGGAATTAGATTATCCAGAAATAGAATAGGTAATAGCTATATAGATGATTCGTATATTTACAGAATTCAGTAAGGCAGCCACGCTACAAAACTGGGGTACTAGGTAGCATCCAGTTAAGTACGCGGGGGGACGGTGCTTAGGTTCATTTGGAAAGGGCTGGGAGCCATTGTAGTATTTTAGTTAAAGAGAATGTTACTTAAGATTACGTCTGCACATCATGTTTATTCATTGATGGGGTGGACGTTTTTGTTTTTAACGGAGAAGAGTTTCACATCCAGGAAGTGATTGAAGGTAACGTGGTAGTGGGGAAGAAAAGAGCAAAGTGGTAGCAATAGCCAAATGGGGACGGGAGAGGCGTTGGTTTTATACTTCAAAATGGGGACGGAAGAACCGCCCCCTTTTACTTTTATTTTTTACTATGTATAGTGTGTTTGGATTTTTTGCTTTTAGGTGTTGTTATGGATGATGTCTTTTTTTTCTTTGGAAAGGCGATATAGTAATTTGTTTGTTGGGCTGTTGCCAGCGTAAATTTTTTCAATTGCTCGGCAGCTGTTATTTTAGTATTAAATGGGCCTAATTTTGATGGAAACACCATCGTTTGGCCATTGGAAAATTCTATCAATGTAGCGCCATTATGGCTGATTGTTCTTAATAAATGGTTAGGGTTAAACC
>CALCRD010000450.1 GCA_937894355.1 uncultured Bacillus sp. | reverse complement strand
AAGAACCGTCCCCATGTCCTGTTCCCCCATGCCCCGTTCCCATTACCCATTACCCCCAAAAAAAGAACCACAAGAACCGTCCCTATGTCACGGAAAATTCGCTTGAAATGGTTGGGTTGTAGTATATAATGGGGTTGTACTAATATTTACAATTTTGGAATAATTATCTTAATATACCAATTTTATTTTGCTGTGATCAGTGGAATGATGACGGAAATTTTTGTGCGATAATTTTCGAATATTCCGAATTGCTGCTTTAGCACAGATTTCGGTTGCGTGTGAGGAGATGATAGTTTTATCAGAAAAGGTTTTTTAATCTTCGTTTTGCTGGTTGGAACGGCTGGTGTGTTGTACTCGTTATACTCAATTGTTATTCATCAGAATCAGTATCGGCAATCTGCTGAGAAGCTTGATGGGTTGAGAAAGATATATCAGGAATCGAGTCTAAATCCAGGACAACTGGAATCCGAGAAACAGCACGACCAGAAGCTTAAAAATCATGAAGAGCTGCAAGATTTAAATGAGGATTACGTCGGTTGGATTGATGTTTTGGGTACGACGATTAGCTATCCGATTGTTATGGGTGAGGATAACGAATATTATCTTAAGCATAATTATTATCGAGAGCGCGATTTTGTAGGGTCTATTTTTATGGATTATCGAAATTCGAGGGATAAGTTGGACAAGAATACTATCATCTATGGTCACAATATGAAGGATGATAGTATGTTTGGTAGTTTGGAAGATTTATTGGATCAGGAATTTTTTGAAAAACATCAAACGATTACTCTTAATTATCCCGATGGTCAAACATATAAATGGGAGCTGTTCTCGGCTTATGCGACAACTGATGTTGAATGGATGAGGACTGATTTTAGCAAACAAGCAGATTTTGCTAGATATTTGCGTTCGGTTAAAAATAAATCAGTCATTTTAAGTGAAACAGAGGTTGGGGAAGAAGTGACTATTCTGACATTGTCAACTTGTACAGATAGAGATAATGATGAGCGGATTGTCGTCCATGCAAAATTAATTAGGGGAAAGAGTTGATTTTTGATGATGAAGTTTAAGAAATTGCTATTTATTTTTACTATTATACTAGCAGGGTTCTTTGGGCAGACGTTTGTTACGCAGGCTGAAGATGTTTCAAATCTAGAGTTAGATGTAACGACTGAGCAAGAAGAGTATTCGAAAGATGATGAGATTACTTATTTATTAACTGTTAAAAATACTTCATCCCAAGAAGCGAAGGATGTAGTTGTTACTAGTACACTTCCTGCAGAATATGAAGTTACTAGTGAGGATTCCAATGTAGAAGGTAATAAGGTTATTTGGAATGTGGATAGTATTGCAGGCAATGGACAAGAGAATTTAACATTTACTGCAAAGTTAAAAGCTGAAGCTGTAGAAGATGAAGAGCCTGTGGCTCCACCAGTTGATAGCGAGATTACTACTGGGAATGATGATTCTCAAGGTACAGCAGGAAATGAAAGCAGTGCAGCTCCAAAAACTGGTGATCAAACAAATATGTTAGGTTACTATGCATTACTTGCGCTTTCTACTCTTGTTTTAGTAGTAGCATTTAGAGCGCTTAATAAGAAAACGGTTTCTAAGGGATTAACTTTTGTATTGATTTTAACAATGTTGGTTCCAGCTTTTTCAGCTGTAAATGCTGAGGAAGTTACAGAAACTGTGAACAATACTCACAAATTAGTTATTAACAATAAAGAATATGTTGTGAACACAACTGTTGAGGCTGTTTTTGAAATTGATGAAGAGATTCCTGATGAAGAATATGGGACACTTGTTGGTAAAGTTATTGATGGATTAACTTTAGAGCCACTTGTTGGAGCGGAAATTTCGATTCAATTAGATGAAGAAACAGAAGGTGGTATGGAAACTGCAGAGGATGGCACTTTTGAAGTTATGCTTCTTCCGGGAACATATACAATTCATGCAGCATTCCCAGGCTATCTACCAGCTTCAGCAAGTGTTACGATCGATGCTGCTGGTACGATTGTGTATGATTCTGTGTTAGAAATGATTAAAGAAGAAAACAGTGGAATTGGTACTGCGTCAGGCACAATTACTAGTGCTGTTACAGGTCTTCCTGTTGCAGGTCTCAATATTGATATTAGAGAAGGTAAAAACAATGTTTCTGGTGATGTTATGGAAACTGTTGTGACAAACGAAGCTGGAATGTATTCTGTTGAACTTCCAGGTGGGAACTATACGATGGGAATTAGTGGTTCTGGTTATGTTACAACTTCAAAAAACATCGTTTCTATTGGAGGACAAACGAAGGGTGAACAAAATGCATCGATTTCTCCTGAAGAAGGAATTATGGGTGACGGGCTTCGTATTGTCTTGAGCTGGGGTGAAAAGCCGTATGATTTAGACTCGCATTTAACGGGTCCTGCAGCTGATGGTAGTCGTTTCCATGTATATTATTCAAACCGGTATTATCAGGATGAGCTAAATAAAGTAGATTTGGATGTTGATGATGTTTCTTCATATGGCCCAGAAACAGTGACTATTATTGAAAAGGTTATTGAAGGTACTTACACTTATGCGATCCATAACTATTCAGATCGTCAAGCTGACAATTTAAATCTATCAAATTCCGGTGCTACGGTTCGTATTTATAGTGGCGCTGAGCTTAAAGCAACATACAATGTTCCAATCAATAAAAGTGGTAATATGTGGAAAGTTTTTGAAATTCGTAACGGAGAAATTGTTCCCATTAACAAAGTTGAATTTACAACTGACTGGTCGGATGTAGATAACTATCTACCAATGAGCTAAAAGTAGGTTCATGGGGACGGTTCTTGTGATCATTATTTTGATTTAAGTTATTTATTGGACAGATCCAGGCTCTTAGGAGTTTGGGTCTGTTTTTTATTTTGCTGGGATGAGGAGGAACTATGGGAAACGGTTCTCTTGCTTCCTTTGAAGCCACGAGAGCCGTCCCTGTGGTAAAAAACCTTGCGTTGGTAGGGGAGAAATGGTTTCCAAATACATCGTGCAAGAATTGCCCCATCCCAATGAAGCCTCTCCCTTGGGACATTGTTCCCTAATAAAACCGCAAGAACCGTCCCTGTGACCCAAAAGAACCACAAGAACCACAAGAACCACAAGAACCACAAGAACCACAAGAACCACAAGAACCGTCCTACGCACTGCCAAATTACACCAAATTTCCCTTTAAATTTACTATTTATTTTTCCTGAAAATACAAAAAATTTAGAATTATGGTATAATAATTTGTGAGATTATTGAAAATATAGATTTATATGGTTCGGCAACCATGGGGATAGTTTCTGAAAATTGTTTTTTAAGCGAACTATTCATGGATTATGTGTTAAACATAGGTATAAGTTCCTGTTTGAGCGATTGAGCATGGTTGGGACATATAATAATGAATCTATATTATTTTGAAAGGAGCGGTTAAATGGCACAACCAAAGTACATTATGAGTATTGATAAGATTCCGCAGCTGACACAGGAGGAAAAGGAAAAGTTAAAGAAAATCACTGAAAAATACGTTTTCCGGGTAAATGATTATTATTTAAGTTTAATTGATTGGAATAATCCAAATGATCCGATTCGTAAACTAGTTATTCCTAATGAAGGGGAATTGGAAGAATACGGTCGTTGGGATGCTAGTGATGAGGACACGAATTATGTGGTTCCTGGTTGTCAGCACAAATATGGCACAACAGCATTGCTGCTTGTTTCAGAGGTTTGCGGTGCGTATTGTCGCTATTGTTTTAGAAAAAGATTGTTTAGAAATGACGTTAAGGAAGTTATGAATGATGTTGAACCAGGTTTAAAATATATCGAGGAGCACCCAGAAATAAATAATGTGTTATTGACTGGTGGCGATTCGCTTATTTTATCAACGAAAAAGTTAAGAATGATTATTGAGCGCCTTCGTTCGATTGATCACGTGAAAATAATTCGCTTAGGATCTAAATTGCCTGTTTTTAATCCAATGCGTATTTATGAAGATGAAGAATTATTGAATCTAATTAGAGAATACTCCTCACCGAAACAGCGCATCTATATTATGGCCCATATTAACCATCCGAATGAAATTACCGATGAAACAATTAAAGGATTCGAAGCGCTGCACGAAGCAGGCGCAATTGTGGTAAATCAGACTCCTGTATTAAAAGGAATCAATGATGATCCTGAAGTATTAGCTAGACTACTTGATAAATTATCATGGGCTGGTGTAACACCGTACTATTTCTTTGTGAATCGTCCAGTAGCCGGAAATAGAGACTTCGTTCTTACATTTAAAGAACTTTATAATATTGTGGAAAAAGCAAAAGCTAAGACATCTGGCTTAGGTAAGCGCGTTAGACTTTCCATGAGTCATACAAGTGGTAAAATTGAAATCCTAGCAATCGAAAATGGAAAGGCTTACTTAAAATATCATCAATCGCGTGATAATGAGTATGGCAAATTTATGGTTCTTGACTGTCCAGACGATGCCGCCTGGTTTGATGATCTACCTGGCAACGAACAACACTGGATCCAACCAGAAAAGAAAAACAACGACATCATCTCCGTCAACCAAATGCCAGAAAACGGAACAATCAAAGAAGAAGTATTAGTTTAAGGTCAAGAAGAAAGTTTTCAGGTTTCGCTCTGGCATCAAAATCGCCTAATACTGTTTGAAAATGGAAGGGTTTCTTGTTCTTGTACCCGATTGGGGGGAGAGAACAAGAGACCCTTTTTTAGTATAAATTTGGGAATCTGCCAAGGTCATTACGGTTTTCTTACTGGGTGTGAAGAAAGGTGAGAGATATTCCCGTCTTTTTGTGTATGGTTTGGGTTACAATCCCAATTATGGTGAAGGGTGGGCGAAAAAATGCTGTAATATGGTAAATTTCCTGTATACCTATAAGGGTACCAACAGGAAATGCCTAATAAGGAGATTGGGATAGAGTAAAAAGAATAAAATTCAGGTAAAAATTATCATGAAAAATGATAATATACCTATTACCTGTATGGGTATAAGGTGTTAATGTCAAATTTAGGCATTTCCTGAAGGCAAAAATATACAAAAGTCTGGAAAATATCGTAAATTATGTTAGTCTTTTGGGTTATTGGGGACATTAAACCGCAAAAAGCTAGCAGATTAGGTATTCAATGAGGCTTATTGGAGACAAATAACCACAAAAAGCTAGCAGATTAGGTATGCAATAACCCTCAAAAGCGCTTATTGGGGATATAAAACAGGAAAAAGCTATCTGAAATATCTTAACAAATAGAATCGGGCGGTTCTGCCCGGTTTTTTGGTCTCAGGCAAAAGAACCTAAAGAACATTTTTTGGTACGTACCAATAAAAAAAGCGAGAGAATTACCCCTCACTCGTTTCGAAGCTAAGGACCTTTGCTCGCTTCAATATGGTGTGTAGTCGATGTTTTGAGTGTAGTTGTTTTTGCTGTTCCAAAGCAGGTATTGGTTGATGCCTTGTGAGTGTAGAGCGCGAATTTGGTCTTCGACTTCTTTTTTGCCATAGACTTTATAGTTTCCAGGGCCAAGATAGGTGGCGGTGAAATCTTGGAGCCAGGGGCGAGATATTGGCGGGTTGGCTTGTTTTTTCAAAAGAGTATTTTCGACTTTGGCATATTCTGAAACTAGGCGGTAGGGCTCAAAGTCTGGTTTTTGAATCCCGAAAACGCTGGCCCAATGGCTGGGATAAATCATGGCGGAGATGACATCTACGTGCCCAGCGATTTTTGAAAAATTTTGGCCAATTCCAGTTGCTTCTGGGATGATGGTGGTATAACCAAATGTATCGACAGACATTTTGACTTTGTAGGGTTTTAATTTCACCTTGGCATATTTTACAAATTCAGTTATAGCTGCGACGCGATTATTTCTTGGAATAGTCTTTTTGCCACCAACGTTTTCTTTCGGGTAGGTTAGCATGCTCTCGAATTGCTCGAATTTTTCCGGAAATCTTACGTAATCAAATTGAATTTCTTTAAAGCCAAGTTTGGCGGCTTCGATGGCCATTCCGATATTATAATCCCAAACTTCCTGAAGAAAGGGATTGGTGAAGGAATCGCCACGGGGGTTTTTCCACACGCCTTGAGTGGTATTGAATGACCAGTTGGGCTTTATTTTTGAAATGACGCTGTCTTTAAAAACAACAATCCTAGCAATTGGATAGATATTGTTTGCTTCCAAAGTCTGGATTAGCCCCCGGGGGTCGGTTATATGCGGGTGACTGACCCGATAATATTTTGAGTTTTTATTGGGTGTGAAGGTTAGGTGACCAAAATCATTTTTAATATCGATCACCATGGCGTTTAATTCGGTTGTGTTGACGAGTTCTAGCAGTTTGGCAAACTGAGGGTTTTGGGTATTAGCGGCTTGAACATAAATCCCCCTAATTGGCTCTAATTCTAAGTCAAGCAGGGGCAATGTTATCGGTTGGCTGTGGTTGCTTGCTTGAGCGGTTGTTCCAGTTTCGATTGCGGCTAATATTAGGAAAAATAGAACTGTTAGAACGAAAAATACTTTTACCTTTCTCACATTCTCACGCTCCAAAAGTCATCGTTAGAACTTATCGTTTGCATTTGTGGAGTTTTTCATTCTAGGAGTGACTGCGAGAAGAATGTGAGTGTTTCTGGTTGGTGTCTGTTGAGTAATTCATGTACACTTATTTGTAGATGGGAAGGATGCGGAAGAGGCGTCCCCATGACCCGGAAGGAGGGTGAGGTTTATGGCTGATACGCATGATTTTACAAAGGAAGAGGAGTTGTCGAATTCGATTACTCATGGTATTGGAGCGTTATTAAGTGTGGCGGCTCTGGTTATTTTGATTGTGTTTGCATCACTTTATGGTAATGCCTGGCATATTGTCAGCTTCACGATATTTGGGGTGACGATGGTGCTGTTATATACTTCCTCAACGTTGGTTCACGGGCTCCGTCCTGGACGGGGGAAGGATTTTTTTGAAATTATGGACCATGCAGCTATTTATATTTTTATCGCTGGCACATACACGCCATTTATGTTCATTGCTGTGAAGGGTTGGGTTGGCTGGACTTTATTTGGAATTGTCTGGGGTCTTGCGATAGGCGGGACGATTTTTAAAGCGTTTTTTGTAAAAAAATTCATTTTCGCTTCTACAGGACTTTATGTAGTGATGGGCTGGTTGATTGTGTTTGCCTGGGGTGATTTAACGGCAAATCTACATCCGACCGGATTGGTTTTTTTAGCAATTGGAGGGCTGGCTTATACATTTGGAGCTGTTTTCTATATGTGGAAATTGTTCAAACACCATCATGCTGTTTGGCACTTATTTGTAATTTGCGGTACCGTTTGCCATTTTTTCGCGGTGCTTTATCTATTGAAGTAGATGGTTCTCTTGCTTCATTTTAGTCTAGGATTTTGTTAATCAAACGTTTGATTAGTCTTCTATAGGTGATAGCTGACTAACGAAGAGGCGGTTTTCTTGCGCGGGCGGGAGAACCGCCTCTTCGTTTGCGGTTTTGGGCATATTTCCGTTATTAGGGCAGTTTCTAGCTCCAGACCTGTTTGGCGCAGAAGGGTCGTTTGGGATTTATAAATTATACTAAAAGAACTTTCGGAAAATAGCAGGATATTTAAAGTTTGATGTTGAATTTAGAGTTTGTGGGATAATATCCGAAGAATCCGAATTATTAATCAATTGACGTTTGTAACTGTTAATGAGGTTTATATATTATTAATGTTATTTTAGTAAAAAGATTGGCTTCCTTAAGGAGGTGAGGTTTTTATTAGAAAAGGTTTGCTTTTTCTCATTGCATTCATTGGCCTTGCTGGTGTGGTGTACTCTTTATACGCAATTTTTAACCAACTGAATGACTATCAGGAATCTGCTGGGAAGTATGAGGAGCTGAAAAATTCAGTCCAATTGAACGAAATGAAGCAGTCGGATTCTCCAGGAATAAATCATGAAAAGCTGCTCGAGATCAATAAAGACTATGTAGGTTGGATTGATATTTCGGGTACATCGATCAGTTATCCAATCGTAAAGGGGGAGGATAATAAATTTTATCTAAAGCACAATTTCTTCCAAGAGCGAGATTTTGTAGGATCGATTTTTATGGATTATCAAAATTCAATTGTAGGTCTTGATCAGAACACAATTATTTACGGTCACAATATGAAGGATAAAAGTATGTTTGGGAGCTTAAAGGGCTATTTGGACGAAGAGTTTTATAAAAAACATAAATACCTTACATTTACTTTGCCTAATAATCAAACCTACAAAGGTTTAATTTTCTCAGTCTATTCGACGACAAAGGTTGAATGGCTAAAGACTGATTTTAGGGAAATTGCAGATTTTGCTAGCTATTTGGGTTCCATTAACAACCAATCTGTCTTTCAAACTCAAACTGAGGTTGGGGAAGAAGATTTTATCCTTACGCTTTCAACATGTACGGATAGAGGTGATGATGAGCGCATTATTGTACATGCAAAATTATTAAATGAGGGGAAGAGAATAGAAAATGAAAACGATTAAATATCTACTATTATTTTCTATCGTATTTAGTTTTTTTCTCAAGGAAACAATTCTGGTCCATGCTGAAGACCTTTCGTATTTAAAAATAGACGTAACAACTGATAAACAGGCGTATACAGAAGATGATGAGATTACTTATCTGCTTACAGTTTCTAATACATCGGCGTTAGAAGCTACCGATGTCGTTGTTACAAGTACGCTTCCTGATAGTTTAGTAGTTACGAGTAAAGATTCGATTGTAGAAGTTAATCAGGTAATTTGGAATGTTGACAGTATTGCCGGAAAAAGTGAGACAAAGCTTCAATTTACTGCAAAAATAAAAGACTCTGTAGCCCCACCGATTGATACGAATGTTGTTGCTCCACAAACAGGGGATCAAACGAATTTTTGGGGTTACTTTGTCTTGCTTATTTTTTCAAGCATGGTGTTAGCAGTTGGTATTAAAGCACTTGCTAAGAAGAAGGTAAATAAAGAATTAACTGCGATATTAGTTTTGGCGATGCTGCTTCCAGCTTTCACAGTTGCAAATGCTGAGGTTCGAAAAGAAACGGCAGCAAATACTCATAAATTGGTCATCAACAATAAAGAATACGTGGTCACAACCAATGTTGAGGCGATGATTGATTTTAGTGTTCAGTCAATTAAAGCAAATCCATCTAGTATTGAAATGGCTCCTGGTGAAGCCAAGGCGTTTACGGTTTCAGCAATTGATGGGAATGGCGGTGTAATCGGTGCCGTTGAAGTGGCCAGTGAAACGACTTATGCTACTTCCGATCCGGCTATTATTACGGTTAAAAAAGAGAATAACCTAGCTAATGTGTATGCAGCTGCCAATGCCCAAAATGGTGAAAGTGAGACTATTAATATCATTTATCGAGCTGATGGCAAGGATTTCAAGGCTGAAATTACTGTCAAAATTGTCGATAATCGGGCAAAAGGAACTCTTATCGGTAAAATAGTTGATGCCGATGATACTGCATCACTCGTAGGTGGGGTTGTGAAAATTTTTGATGGCAACAACCTATTAGTAAGCGAAGTTATCACAAATGAAGATGGGGCGTATGAAACGACGCTTGTACCAGGAACCTACAGGGTTGAGGTTTCCCATCCGGATTATGTTACGGATACATCGTTTGTAACGATAAATTCAGCCAATACAACTACCTATGATTCTAGGTTACTTTTGGTTGGAAATGAATATATTGGGACCGGCACCGTTATGGGAACGATTATGAATGCAATTACAGGGGATCCTGCACCGAATATCAATCTGGCTATTCGCCAAGGTAGAAACAATACTTCAGGCCCGATCATTCAAACTGTAGTGACCGATGAGTATGGGGAATACGAGGTTGAGCTTCTTGGCGGAAACTATACGATGGAAATTACTGCTCCAGGTTACATTTCAACTATTGCAAACCTGATTGCACTTGGAGGACTAACCACTTACGAACAGAACGGTACTATTTCTCCAGAAGGTGTATTAGATGATGGTCTTCGTGTGGTTCTAAGCTGGGGCGGAAATCCTGATGATTTAGACTCACATTACACAGGTCCGGCTGCTGAAGGTGGCCGCTTCCATGTTTACTATGGTGATAGGGAGTTTGAGGATACAAATAATGAAGCTTATCTCGATGTGGATGATACGTCATCTTATGGACCAGAAACTGTTACGGTGATTAAACGGGTAGATGTGGGAACTTACACTTATGGTGTATTTAATTACACGGATTATGATGAAGAGAACAATTCGAATCTAGCAAATTCAGATGCCATTGTTCGAGTCTATCGTGGCAATGTCCTCATTGCAACCTACAATGTTCCTAGCAACAAAGTAGGGAATTTGTGGCGGGTTTTTGAAATCCGTGATGGGGAGATTGTTCCTGTTAATAGTATAGACTTTATTACGGATGATGATGATGTAAACAATTTCTATCCAGATGGTCCGGCTGTGTAGAACTGAAGTCTTGGCATAGGGAGGGATTTGGTGATTGTGAAAGCTAGGGATATTGGCTAGAGGGTTTATTTTTCAAAAAAAGGTTGGAGTAAAGAAATGGGGACAGGTCCTAACTTTGTTGTTGGGACCTGTCTTTTTGCTGCATGCTTCTGGAAGTTGGTTTGGTGGTGCTAATGTGACTGATTGTGGTGTTAGAGACATTGTTACAGTTCTCGTCGTTAAGTGGTAATTTTTGTTTGGATTCCTGTGTGTTGATAAGGTTGTTGAAATTAAAGTATGGCCTTGAAGGAGTTTCGGATGACATCTCCGCGGCTAATGATTCCGACTAGGACTCCGTTACGTTCGACTGGTACTTTTTTGATTTGTTTTTTTCCTAAGATGGCGGCTATTTTTTCGATTTCTTCGTTCCAGGAAACTTTGGTGAATTTGCGTTTGGCGATTTCGAGAACGTTTAAATTTAGCAGTTGTTTTTGGCGTTCTTTAAAATCCTCATAGTCACCTTTTATAACAAAGGCATAATAATAACTATCAATGACAAAATCCTTATGATTACCGATAAATCGCATGATATCACCGTCACTCACGTAGGCGACGATTTCGTTACGGTCGTTGACAACAGGTAGTCCGCTGATGCGGTGTTCAATAAACTTTTCGATGACGGATCGTACGGTGTCGTATTCTTTAACTTTAATGACTTGTTTGATCATGATTTCGTGAGCTTGCATGGTGGCTATTCCCCTTAGTTTGGTTGATTTGGTTGAATAATTTATCTCGAATTTTTGTTAAAAAATGGAACGTCCCATTACTTCTGAATATTTCGGGAAATTAGACAAACTATATAGATAGTATACAATTTTGGGTTTTGGAGTGAAAGGAATGGATATTAGCAGTTTAAAATTGACGACCTCTGAGATTTCGGGGTTATGGACAACGTATATCCAAAATAGTTCTGTTGAATGCGTTCTAAAGCACTTTTTAACCTATCTTGAGGATCCAGAGATAAGACCCATTGTAGAAGAGTCGCTAAAGTTGTCTCAATTCCAATCGAAGCAAATTAATGAAATATTTACTGCTGAAAAGTTACCAATTCCAGTAGGATTTTCGGATGCTGATGTGAATCTATCGGCACCTCCGTTATTTACTGATCTGTTTGCGCTAAGTTTTGTTTATCGAGTGGGTCAGGTTACTTTGTATTATTTTGCGGAAAATGTAACAAAGGTAGCCCGCGAGGATATCGTTGCTTTTTTTACGACTGGCTTGGTTTCAGTAACCAAGTTATATGAAAAATCATTAAATGTGATGTTAACAAAAGGAATCTATGACAGACCGCCCAAAATCATATACCCAGAAAAGACGGAGTTTATTCACGAGAAAGCTTTTTTAGGGAAATGGTTTGGTGAACAAAGACCTTTGAGCTCTTTAGAGCTAAGCGAAATATTTTTTGTAATCGAAAGAAATTACATAGGGATGTTGTTCTTATACGGACTTATTCAAGTTATGAAAGATAAGGAAATTAAAAGATATTTGATCAAAGGAAAAGAATTGAGTGAAAAACAAATTAGCATTTTTAACAAGCTTCTAAGAAATGAGGATTTGCTGGAAATCGCCCCTGTAACCATGGAAGTCACGAATTCAATGGTTTCGCCGTTTTCCGATAAGTTAATCATGTTTATGATTACTACGACAACTTCAACGAGTATCTCTTTATTGGCAACCGCAATGTCTGTTTCGATGAGAAAAGACCTTATAAAGCATTATCTAACAATTATCGCGGAGGTCATGTTGTTTGGAGAAGATGGAATCAGTATCTTGATTAATCGAGGCTGGATGGAACAACCGCCGCTCACCTTTGATCGCCGGGCAGTGATGAAGGAGTAAGGAAGCGGTGGGAAATTTAGTTGAAGGTTAATCTATAATGATTTCCAATAAAAGCGTTTGGTGGAAAGTGGAAATAGGTTTTCTGTTTGGGAGGTTGTTGAATTACTGTTCAACAGCCTTTTTTGCGTAGAAGTTAATAGCAACAGACTTTTTTGTGAGGAAATCAACTGGTGTGATTAAAACAGTCTTAATTTTTAAAATCTTTCACGAGTGTATTGACAGTTGCTGATTGCGGGAGTATTATAAAAACCAACAAAACTTATCGGAATAGTTTAGTTAAGGTAAACTGAATGCCTGTTAGGGCTGTTTATATATGGATGCTGGGGGGATGTAAGGTGATTGATTTGTTTGTTAAAACGGAAACTCAAAGGTCATGGTTACGAAAGCTGTCTGAGGTAAAGGAGAAATTTAGAGCTAGGGCAGCCGAAATAGATGAATTGGCCATTTTTCCAAAAGAGAATTTTAAAGATTTGATTGAGATGGGGTATTCAAGGATTACTTTGCCAAAGTCTTATGGTGGTGAGGGATTGAAGGTTTATGATATGGTGCTGCTCCATGAGACTTTGGCTAGTTTTGATGGTTCGACGGCCCTTTCGATTGGCTGGAATTTGGGTGTTGTCGGTGAGCTTTTTGAAAAGAAATTATGGAATGATGACAATTTAACTAGTTTTGCTGATGAGGTCATTGGGGGAGCGTTGGTGAACCGGGCAGTGAGTGAAGTGCAAACGGGAAGTCCGACAAGAGGTGGTCGGCCTGGAACTTTTGCCATAAAAGAGGATGGGCAGTGGGTAATAAGTGGGCGAAAGGCTTATACGACTACTTCCCCAGCATTAACATACTTTTTGGTGCATGCCTGGATTGAAGAGAAGCAGAGAGTAGGAGTCTTTCAGTTACACAAGGATTTAGAGGGACTTTCCATTGATGAAACTTGGGATGTCATTTCAATGAGGGGAACAGGGAGCCACGATCTTGTTCTTGATGATGTAAGGGTAGATGATTCAAAGCTGGTGGAGGTTCTTGAGGTACCTGCAAAAAATGATGTGAATGGATGGATTCTTCATATTTCAGCTGTATATCTTGGGATTGCTCAAGCGGCTCGGGATTATGCTGTCTGGTTTGCCAATCATCATTCACCGAACAGTATTGACGGACCGATAAGCGGATTGGCTAATGTTCAGCAGCATCTTGGCGAAATTGATTTGGAGTTAATTCGTGCGAGACATCTTATTTATAGTGTTGCAGAGGCTTATGATGATGAATTACGAAGAGGATTTTTAACCAATGAAATTGGGGTTGTTAAGCATACGATTACGAATTCGGCCATTTCCATTGTTGATAAGGCCATGCGGATTGTTGGGGCAAAAAGTCTGCAAAGGGAGAATCCTCTGCAACGATATTATCGAGATGTACGAGCCGGTTTACATAATCCCCCAATGGACGATATGACGATTCGGAAGTTGGCTTTATCGGCTATTGAAAACGAAAAAATCACCACTACTTATTAGGAATCACAATAAAAATAGACTGATAGCAAAGGGGATTTGGATGATGGGAAAAAGTAAAATTGTTAAATTAGTAGCAGCAGGTGCAATATTAGTTGGGCTATTAGCAGGTTGCGGCTCAAGTAAAACATCAGGTACAGAATCTAAATCAAAAAATCAGGATACTGATGTTAGAACAGTAAAAGTGGCTTATGATCAAGCCTCTAAGCCAATGTCTTGGTTAGATGAAAAAGGGAATCCAACTGGATATGATGTTGAGGTTATGAAATTGGTTGATGAATTATTACCAGAATACGAATTTGAATTTATTGGTACTTCAAGTGATGACTTATTGCTAGGGGTTGAACAGGGTAAATATCAAGTAGGTGTAAAAAATGCCTTCTGGACTGAGGAAAGAACGGCTAAGTTTATTTTTCCAAAAGAATTCCTGGGGTTAAGTAGTACAGGTTTATTGTTAAAGAAGGAAAATAAACATATTAAAACGCTAGAAGATTTTGCTAAAAAGGGATTATCTTTGGCGCCAATTGCTGCTAATAATGCACAATATACGGTTATTGATGAGTACAATCAAGCCAATCCGAATAATAAGGTTAAATTGAAAGCTGGCGATGCATTCACGGTGGATGTTGTTCAATGGGTAAACGAAGGTCGAGTGGATGGTGGAATCATCATTGAAGGCTCGTTTAATAAACAGGTAATTGATAAAGCTGGTCCTTATCATAATTTAAAGGATGAAGTTGTTTATAACGAGTTCGCCGTGATTAAAACTTGGCCGTTGTTCAACAAGGAGGAGCAGAAATTTGCTGATGCATACGATAAAGCAGTCAAAAGAGTGAAAGAGAAAAAGGAAACCAATAAACTTAGCAAAGAATTTTACGGCAAGGATCTATTTGAGGTATTGGATAAAGTAAAAAGGTAGACTTTATTTTCCAAAATAGGGGCAAACGGAGGTGAAACATGGAGAAATATTTTGATGCCAAATATATAGGGGATTCATTCCCGATGTTAATCCCCTATATAACAGTGACCTTTCAAGTTGCCTTTCTGTCCGTACTGTTTGGAACGCTGTTGGGTTTTGTTTTAGCAGCAATGAAGCTAGGAAGCAGTAAATTTGGAAAGATCATTGCTAATGGTTATACGACAGCATTAAGATGTACACCGTCGATTGTGCTTTTATTCTTAGTTTATTATGGTATTCCAGCGATTGCGGATCATTTCGGTGTTAATCTAGATAATGTTGATAAGATTTTCTTTATTGTAATTACCTTTTCACTGCAATTTGCCGCGGTTATGTCTGAGGTCATCAGATCAGCCTACTCATCGATAGATAAAGGTCAGTTTGAAGCCGCGGTTAGTGTAGGTTTGAGCAATACCCAAGCATATTGGAGAATTATTTTACCGCAAGCATTGGTTGTGGCGCTACCGAACTTTGGTAATAGCCTGTTGGAATTGATAAAAGAAGGATCGTTAGCCTATACAATCGGACTGATTGATGTCATGGGTAAAGCAAGCCTAATTATTGATGGGCGATTTAATGCCCATGCACTTGAAACCTATATTGCACTGTCGGTTATTTACTGGGTGATTTCAATTGTGATTGAACAGTTATTTTTAAAATTAGAGAGGATTTTTAGTAAAGGGAAACAAGTGATCAAAACTACCTAAGGGGGTGACAGAGTGTCCGAGGGCTTAGATTATCAGTTTTTAATTGATACGTTTTTTGTGGCTTTATCAGGGGTACCGACTGCTTTGATGATTACGGTTGTTGCCTTACTTATTGCATTGCCGTTAAGCTTTTTACTAGCTTTAACAAGGATTAATCGGATTCCAATCCTTAATCGTTTTGCTCAAGTTTATGTTTCGTTTGTAAGAGGAACACCTGTCATTGTGCAAATTTTTATTGTATATAGTAGTGTCCCCTTGCTGTTAAAGTCTCTTTTTGAAAAATATCATATTGAAATGGATATTTACGATGTGAATCCACTTTGGTACGCATTCATAGTTTTTTCATTAAATACTACAGCTATTTTAATTGAAGTTTTCCGCTCCGCTATTAGCACTGTTAGTAAGGGACAATTGGAGGCTGCTTATTCTGTTGGATTAACTAACGTGCAAGCATTTATAAGAATCATTATCCCGCAAACATTAGTGGTAGCGTTGCCCAATATTTGTACAGCTACGGTTAATTTAATCAAGGCTACATCTTTGGGTTATGCCCTGTCATTGCAGGAAATTACCCTAAGAGCTAAAGTGGCAGCCAATGCTGGTTATAATTATGTTGAAGCTTACATCGATATCTTTTTTGTCTATTT
Organism: uncultured Bacillus sp.; assembly: GCA_937894355.1. Taxonomy (GTDB): domain Bacteria; phylum Bacillota; class Bacilli; order Bacillales; family Cytobacillaceae; genus Bacillus_BU. The sequence continues at coordinate 6,941 of CALCRD010000450.1, read as the reverse complement.
AATCTTATGTAGTTTAGTAGAACTTTTATTTAAATATTATGAAAAACGTTTAGGAAAATATAAAGTAGCAAATGCCTGAGTTGGAAGCGGGAGGTTTTTTAGACTATGTTGGAAATCAAAAACATTCATAAATCATTTGGTGAAAATGAGATTTTAAAAGGAGTAGACTTGAAGATTGATAAGGGTGATGTTGTGGTTATTTTAGGACCAAGTGGTTCTGGAAAAACAACATTACTACGCTGCATAAATTTTCTTGAAAAAGCCGATCAGGGAAGTGTTATTTTCGGTGATACGGAGGTAAATCTTAAAACGGCCTCTAAAAAACAAATCCATGGAATTAGACAGAAAACGGCATTTGTGTTTCAAAATTATAATTTGTTCAATAATAAAACAGCGCTAGAAAATGTAACTGAAGGACTTATTATTGGCAGAAAAGTGCCAAAAGCTGAGGCGATAGAAAAAGGTAAAAAGGCCTTAGATAAGGTTGGTTTGCCAAATAAGTATGATGCGTATCCAAGTGAATTATCAGGTGGTCAGCAACAAAGGGTTGGAATTGCTAGAGCTGTCGCCTTAAATCCTGACATCATCCTATTCGATGAGCCAACATCGGCATTGGATCCAGAATTAGTTGGGGAAGTTCTAACGGTTATGAAAAATATTGCCAAAGAAGGCACGACCATGTTAGTTGTTACCCATGAAATGTCTTTTGCCAAGGATGTGGCCAGCAGCGTAATTTTTATGGACGGGGGTGTCGTTGTTGAAAAAGGAACTGCTAAGGAAGTCTTTACAAGTCCAAAAGAAGAACGGACCAGACAATTCCTAAAAAGAGTATTACCAGAGGACTTTATTTATTATATTTGAGGCAATAGAAGGTAAATTTACAACCAAAAATGCGAAGGGAAATTGTTAGCACAAGAAGTGATTGCCCGATTGAGCCATCGTACCAATTAGAATATACCTTGTTTCTTTTTCGTAAATTCAAAGGGATAGTTTTTCTGCTTCCTCATCCTATGAGGGGAAGCAAGAAAACTGTCCCTTTTTTGATTGGAAAAAGTGCATAAGAACCGTCCCTCTGCCCCCCGAAAAAAGAGCAGGAGAACCGTCCCTCTGCCCCCCTCTGCCCCCCTCCTTCATAGAAACTTTATCAAAGTTTCTTTGATTGTTTTGATTTTGAACATGGTTTTCTCACATATGGTTTGTATAATCATTTCAGAACAACGAATTGAATTTTTTGTAATAATTGTAATAAATATGAAGAAGAGAGAAGGGGAATAGAAATGGTAATGGAAAATGATTTGTACTATTGGGAATTGGTGAAGAAGAATATTGGTGTTTATTCCGAAGCTGAACAAGAACGTCTCCGCAATGCTAAAGTTATTATTTTTGGATTAGGTGGTGTTGGTGGTTATGAAGCGATTCTCTGTGCAAGGATGGGAATTGGCCATATTTCCGGAGTTGACCCCGATGAATTTGAAGTGTCCAATATCAATCGCCAAATGCTAGCGCTATCAAGTACTTTAGCTCAACCGAAAGCAAAAGTTGCCGAAAACGTTGTGAAAGATATTAACCCATACATATCGACTAATTTTATTCAAGCAGAAGTAGATGAAGACAATGTTGTTGAGCTGATTAAAGGCCACGATATCGTAATTGAAGCGGTAGATGACATGCCTTCACGGGTAATTATTCATAGAACGGCACGAGAATTATGTATTCCGAGCGTGGGAATGTCAGGTAGCCCTCCAACTCGAGGATTTGTTTCAACATTTTTCCCAACTGGAATTCCGTATGAAGAGGCCATGAATGTATCGGCTGTCGGGCAAAAATTAACAGACCCTGCACTAAGGCAGCAGGTTGCAGATATTAAAAAGGGGCGTGCCTGGTATTCAGTGGAAAAAGGTGCACCTAAAGAATGGGCACAGGATTTTTGTGATGGAAAGGTAGGTTGGATTATTACGCCAATGCGGGCTCACCTTTTATCATTATTTAGCTTTAATGAAGCTGTTCAGGTTTTGACTGGACGAGAACCATTGGCTAGAGCGCCGAAAGGTATTCTCGTAGATTGTGATAGTACCACACCAGTTCAAGTCCAAGAAGCCCCAGAGGGCGGTTGGGATTATAAAACATTATAAGGGGGTATGGAAATGAGTGTCGCTGAAAATAAAATGAAAGATTTATATATGGATAGTTTTACGAGGAATATTGGGGTAATCACCGAAGCAGAGCAAGAAAAACTGAGAAATGCACATGTAACTGTAGTGGGAGCAGGTGGTGTTGGTGGTATTACCCTGATCCAGTTAGCCCGAATGGGAGTCGGTTCCATTCATGTCATTGATGAGGATTATTTTGAAGCTAGTAATATTAACCGGCAGATGCTGAGTTCGGTCAGTCGTCTCGGACAACACAAAGCCGAGGTAGCATCGGAAGTTTTACAAGATATTAATCCTTCCATGAAAGTTCGTGTAACCAGAAGTTTTGTAACGGAAGACAATGCATTAGAACTGCTAGCTAATACCGATGTAATCGTTGATGCAACAGATAACTTGGTAGCGCGATGTATTATTCATCGTGCCGCGAAAAAGCTGAACACTCCATCGATTTGGATTGCTGTAACTCCACCGTTTCGTGGCGGGGTCATGACATTAACACCAGATTCTACACCCTACGAAATTGCCTTAGGATATCCATCCTATGGACAAGAATTAACAGAAGCGATGCAAGAAAAAATCCATAAGCTGAAAGACGGCAGGGCCCTACATTCTGTCCACCATGGTGCTGATGAAGAATGGGCTGAAAGTTATGTGCGTAGTGAACGATCTTGGGCAGTGCTGGCACCAGTTGCCAATATTGTTGGGGTGCTGGCAAGCTTCGAAGCGTTTAAATTAATGATTAATCGGAACGATTTGAAACCAGTCCTAAGTCCTAATTTAGTACAAATTAATCTAGCAGATCAGAACATGGTTCAAATTGTTTCACCTGATGGTGACGGTTGGGATTATTCGAAACTGTAAATGAGGTGACCTCCAATTTTGTTTCCATATTTTGTATTGGTAATGATCATTCTACTTGCTGTTTTTGTTAAGGATTATGTTTTAGCAAGTGCAGCCTGTTTTTTGGGTGTGGTTATGGCCATTGGCCAGAAATATTATTTGAATCTTATTCAACAGTACTCGTTTTCGATTGGGATATTTTTTCTGATGATGTTTCTGCTTATGCCCATCGCAACCGGGAAAATCTCCAGTGCCGATGTATCGAAGCTTTTTCTTTCGCCTGTGGGCATCGGCTCGATTATTGCGGGGTTCACAGTATCCTACATCGGCGGAAAAGGAGTGGGGATCCTTCCGGCGAATCCGACGATATTATTAGGTGTTTTAGTTGGGACACTTATTGCCGTGCTATTTATGAAAGGTTTACCAGCGGGTTTAATTATTGCCGCTGGAATAATGGCTGTTTTTTCAACAAAGTAAAGTTTACAAGCTAGGCTGGTTTTGGAAACCAGAGACTATTTGGCAAGCAAGAGGGTATTTTTTTCAACAGAATTCTTCACATGAGCTAAGGGATTTATTTTTATAAAAAAAGAAGTAAAGGAATTGCTTTTTTTGTAAAAATAAACCTTTAGCTATGGAACTGGTTGTTTTTGGGAAAAAACGGAAGTCTTTTGAGGATGAGGGGGCAGGTTGATGAAGCAGGTTAGGCGGGTTGTTCTATTAGATTCTACGCTTCGTGAAGGGGAGCAGCAGTGTGGTGTTCGATTTCCAAAGGAGGATAAAATTGCCTTATTTGGTATGTTGGAGGACTTTGGCGTGACGTTGATTGAGGTCGGACATCCGGGTATTTCTCCAGATGAGGAGGAGATTTGTCGAGGGGTGGCAGCGGCGGCAAAGGGTGCTGAGGTTCTGATGCATGCTCGGGCAACGGTTGAGGAGGTTCGGGCAGCATACCGAGCAGGGGCAGATTGGGTTGGAATTTGGGCTTCGATTAATTCGATTTCTCTGCAAACGAAGTACACGAATAAGTCTCAGGAATTTGTGTTGGAGCAGGTGGAGAAGGCGATTTTAGCGGCGAAATGTTTGGGGTTGCGGGTGCGTTTTACGGTGGAGGATGCTTCGCGGACGGAGTGGAAGGATATTGAACTTTTGGGAGGTGTTGCTTGCCGGGCCGGAGTTGATCGAATTAGCTTGGCGGATACGACGGGAATTTGGGAGCCAGAGGAATGTGCGGCGATGGTGAGTGCGGCGGTGGCGACGTTTCCTTGTGAAATCGAGGTTCACCTGCATAATGATTTGGGGCTAGCGCTGGCAAATGCCCTGGCGGCGATTGATGCAGGAGCGACGGTTATTGATACAACTTTATGTGGCATTGGCGAGCGGGCCGGGATTGTTGATTTGCTAAATCTCGCGGTTATTTTAGCTGAAAAAAGAAAGCTGCAGCTGGTTAATTTAAAGAGAATTCCAGAATTGGTACAGGCTATACAGCTTGCGACAGGTTGCAAGGTGGATAGTTGGCGACCAATTGTTGGAAAGAATGTGTATACACATATTGCTCCGTATCATATTAAAGCGGTGCAGAATCATAGTTCGGCATATGAGGCGATTTTGCCGGAGAAGGTAGGTCGGTCACGAAAAATTGTTTCTGAAAGGACGGAGCGAAAGGATCCTCGGCTTTGGCAGTATCTTCGGGCGGGCCAACCGTTCCTTAAAGGGGCTTCCGAGTTATTGTATCATCGCGATGGACCTGGCTATCGTTGGGTTCAAATGGATTATAGAACCGATGAACGTACTTCTTTCTATGTGATTCAACGGGTTTTTAACAATTCATGTTTGGAAAATAAAGAAGAGGGCCATGTCGATGTTCATGCTCATAATTGTGATAGTGCGTTTATCTTCTGGGGGACTGAGGTTGATGGTTCCGGACTTTGCTGTGAGGTAGAAATTGAAGGCGAACGAAAAATAGTTGAAAGTCCAGCGTCGATATTCATTCCAGCAGGACTAAATCATACCTATAAATACATAACTGGAACAGGCACATACACCAACATCGTCCTAGCTCCAGAATACAACTCCAGCCTACAAGAAGTTCCGGCAGATAAAGAACTGTGTAAGGCTCAGTGAGGACAGAGGGAGGTTATGTGTGTTTGATTTTACAAAATTCCGTAATATAAAGCTTCAGTGATTTCTCCCTTTAATGCAGTTATGGGGGTTATCGGAAAGTGTCGTGGTTTATTAAATACCTAATCTGCTAGCAGATTTATGTTTTATGTCCCCAATACGGTCTATTGGGGACAGATCTGCTAGCCTTTTTGAATGAATTGTCTCCAATAGGCCTTGTTGAATACCCAATCTGCTAGCACATTTCAATTATTTGTCCCCAATACATTAGCTTTATTATAGATATAGCCGGTATACCCATGTAGGTATGACGATTTACTCCCGCTAATATTGACATTATTTCCTGAATATTACTCTTTTCTTGATGCAACCACCCCGGAAAATAGGAATTATTGTTAGAAGGAAACAAGCTAGCCAATTAATTCTAGTTTGGAGAGGGAAATTTCCAATAATGCGCATTATAAAATAACGCAATTCCGCCAAAAATACCCATTTAACTTATATACCTATACTGGTACTAGGTAAATTCAGCACTGTGGAGGCTCCTTGCTTACCGCCCTAAGATGAATAAAGCGCTTGGAGGGAAATCAACTAAGCTCCAAAAAAACAATGAACATTAACAAAGCCTAAAACAGAACATTGTTCCTTCACTTTAAAACCGATTTTGAATACACCTTGTTTGGAACCGTGCCTATGCTTCAAAACCAAAATGCTGTTTGGTAAGTTGTTTGAAGTTCTCGGAGTTAATTTCCGTTTTTTGCTCTTGCCCGTTAGTTCGCTCAGTAAGGGATTTATCGGTTAAGATGATGTTACCGCTGTCGGTAAGTCGTGTGAGTAGCGGGCTTTTGTTAAATGGCGAGAACGGACTTTCAATAATGATTTGCTGGACTTCGTTAGAGTCTACTTCTTCGGTTGTTTTTTTTGTTGAGTGAAAGATGTAGCCGTTGACCCAATCTTGATCACGATGCTTTAGCTTTAGTTCAAAAAGATAGTCACCATCCTCGCTCGTTATTTGCCGAGTTCGAAACTCCCCGTTGGTTGAAGTGACGGTGGCTCCAGATAGTGGTACGGGTTTGAGCGGCAGATTGCCTCCAAAACCGGAATCGATGATGTATTTTTGACCATTATAGCTTAATAGATTTAGGATATGGGTTTGGCCTGCTTGGCTCCATGAATTGCTGGCAAAGTTAAAAGTCCTGCCGCGGGCTAGTTCGACATTGAATCCGTTCTCTATTAAGAAATGGTGGAAAATTGTATTTAATTCGTAGCAAAGTCCGCCTTCGTTATTTAGCAGAATTTTTTCGGTAAGATTTTCTTTGGTGATGGCTTTGGATTGGTTGTTTATGATACGAAGGTTTTCGAATGGTATGGTTTTTCCGGCCCTTTCAAGGATGGTGTCAAGTTTTTCAAAGGTAATCCGTTCGTTTTCTGGGAAGCCGATTCTTGTCCGAAATAACGTGTTAATAGATGTCATTTTTCCCCTCCTACAGTAGTGATTGTGAACCCCCAAATGGTTATTGGGGGCTTCCTTCACGTCGGTTGCTTTTCCTCATTTTAATCAAAGATTCAAGGTAACTCAATTGTTATTAAAATAAGTTTTATAAAAGATGACAGGTTTGATGATTTTGGTTGGTGAAAAACGAGGGGGATACTTTTGCATTTATCAAGGGAAAGAAAATGGCAGTGTAAAAAAGGGGATTATTGGTAGGGAGGGTGAAAACAGTTCCGACATCAAAAATATTTGAAAAACGAAAAAGCCATCTTAATATACATTGTTCAATCGCCAAACCAAACAATCGATAGAAAGAGTACTTTTTCGTAATTTTGATTATA
>CALCRD010000449.1 GCA_937894355.1 uncultured Bacillus sp. | reverse complement strand
GGGCAGGGGAGACTCCACAGGCGCAAAGCGCCGAGGAGGCTCCCCGCTACCGCCCGCGAACCGCTCGTGCCTGGAGCGGAAATCAACAGCCAAGGTTAAAAGAGCTTAATTTAAATAGATAAAATAGAGGAGTGGCAATAGATGGCTTTAACAGCGGGAATTGTCGGATTACCGAATGTAGGTAAATCCACGTTATTTAATGCAATAACACAAGCTGGTGCAGAATCAGCTAACTATCCGTTCTGTACAATTGATCCGAATGTAGGAATTGTAGAGGTTCCAGATCATCGTTTAAACAAATTGACAGAACTGGTTCAACCAAAGAAAACTGTTCCAACGGCATTTGAATTTACGGACATTGCAGGGATTGTAAAAGGTGCAAGTAAAGGTGAAGGTTTAGGAAACAAATTTTTGTCTCATATCCGTCAAGTAGATGCAATTTGCCAGGTAGTACGTTGTTTTTCAGATGATAATATTACTCACGTATCTGGTAAAGTAGATCCAATTGACGATATCGAAACGATTAATTTGGAACTTATTTTGGCTGATATGGAGTCTGTTGAGAAGCGGATTAGCCGGGTTGAAAAATTAGCTAAACAAAAAGATAAAGATGCGGTAGCTGAATTTGAAGTCCTTTCCAAATTACGTGATGCCTTTGAACAAGAAAAACCAGCTCGTACATGCGATTTCACAGATGAACAACTTAAGATTGCTAAAGGCTTGCATTTATTAACGATTAAGCCAGTACTTTATGTTGCCAACGTTTCAGAAGATGATGTTGCAGACACTACTGATAATGAGTATGTGAAGCTTGTAAAAGACTTTGCTGCAAAGGATAATGCTCAAGTAATTGTTATTTGTGCTAAAATCGAATCTGAAATTGCTGAGCTTGATGGAGAAGAAAAAACAATGTTTCTTCAAGAACTTGGGATCGCAGAATCTGGTCTTGATCAATTAATTCGTGCTTCTTATAGCTTGCTTGGTTTAGCAACTTATTTCACTGCTGGTGTTCAAGAGGTTCGTGCTTGGACATTTAAAACAGGAATGAAAGCTCCTGCATGTGCGGGTATTATTCACTCCGATTTTGAACGCGGCTTTATCCGTGCTGAGATAGTTGCCTATGAAGATTTATTAGCAGCAGGTAATATGGTTGCAGCTAAAGAAGCTGGTAAAGTACGTCTTGAAGGAAAAGAATACGAAGTAAAAGACGGAGACGTAATCCATTTCCGGTTTAACGTTTAATTAGAACAAGCGGAAGTAATCTATTAGAGTATTGGTTTTGTTAATTTTCAATGTTGATTATTGGAACTTAGTTGATTGGAGCGGAAGGTGCGAGACTCCTGCGGGAAGTAGCGGGACAGGTAAGACCCCACAGGCGCAAGCGCGCCGAGGAGGCTTACCGCCCGCCCCGCGGAAAGCGAGCGACCTGCAGCGGAAATCAACAGCCTAGTTTAATAGAGCCTATCCAAAAAAAGAAGACAATTCAATTTGTCTTCTTTTTTTTGGATGATATTGCATATTACTAAGAGTTATGATATAATTTCAACTTGTGAGTAATGAACAATTGCTCCTTGCCCTTTAAGGGCCGTTTAGACCAAAAGGAGGTGAAAGTGATGAGAAAGTACGAAGTTATGTACATCATCCGACCAAATATTGAAGATGAAGCTAAAAAAGCTTTAGTTGAACGTTTCAATACGATCCTAGCTGATAATGGTGCGGAAGTAAATGGAACAAAAGACTGGGGTAAACGTCGTCTTGCATACGAAATCAATGATTTCCGTGACGGTTACTACCAACTACTAAAAGTTAATGCTGAACCTGCAGCGGTTGAAGAATTCTCCCGTCTTGCTAAAATCAGCGAAGACATCATTCGTCATATCGTAATTAAAGAAGAAGAATAATTTTTGATTTGATATATTCTTCCATCTAGAGATTGTTTCACGTGAAACATTTAAGCGGAAGAAAGGAGTTGGTTCTGATGATGAATCGCGTAGTACTTGTTGGCAGGTTAACAAAAGACCCAGATTTACGTTATACACCGAATGGTGTGCCTGTTGCTACTTTTACCCTTGCAGTGAATCGGACATTTACAAATCAACAAGGGGAAAAGGAAACTGATTTTATTAATTGTGTTGTATGGCGACGTCCGGCTGAGAACGTTGCAAACTTCTTGAAAAAAGGAAGTCTTGCCGGAGTAGACGGTCGAATCCAAACTCGCAACTATGAAGGACAAGATGGCAAACGTGTCTATGTTACAGAAGTATTAGCAGAAAGTGTTCAATTTCTTGAACCGAAAAGCAGTGGTTCTGGTGACAGAGGCGGCAGTGGCTTTTATAACGAACCACGAGAACAGGGCAATCCATTTGAGAAAAACAATCAGAATCAACGCCAAAACAACTACAATAAGGGCAATTCAAGTATTGATAAGGATCCATTCGCCAATAATGGTCAAATTGACATTTCCGACGATGATCTGCCGTTCTAATACCAAAAAGGCCTATGTAATCTAAAATAATATAGTGAAGGAGGTACTTGAAATGGCAGGAGGACGTAAAGGTGGTCGTGCGAAGCGCCGTAAAGTTTGTTACTTTACAGCAAACGGAATCACTCGTATTGACTATAAAGAAATCGATTTATTGAAAAAGTTCATTTCTGAGCGTGGAAAAATTTTACCTCGTCGTGTGACAGGTACTAGCGCAAAATACCAACGTAAATTGACTGTAGCGATTAAACGCGCACGTCAAATGGCTTTGTTACCATATGTAACAGGTGAATAATGAATGAACAAGGACAGTGGGGTTGCTCACTGTCTTTTTCTATACTCATTAATTATAGGTACGACAAATGTTGATTTTGAACACATTGTTGATTAAAGTGCCTAGAGCGGAAATCAACAATCAAGTTTACCAGAGCTTCAACCTATTGTTGGAAATTAAGATAAATTGCTTCTAAATTAAGGAAGAAGAGTTGAATCGTTACCAAATAGTGGTTACAATAGGTTTTAATACACTGTTTTACATCTCCTAGTTAGAATTTGATTCACAATATCCTTTTTTCCTTTATATTAAAGGGATATTAGTTATAATTAATGTAGGTATATTGGTTGAATAGGTTTAATAACATTTGGAAAACAACTATGGTCACTACAAAAGTGTCAATACTAGGTACACACACCCGTTTCTAGGAGTTGAAGAAATGCCTTCTTTTTTGGAAAACAAGTCCTTGAGCTATTCGCTTGTTGGATTAATAGGGCTAACATTAGTGCTGATTGGACTAATAGGCTATTATAATTGGCTGATTGGCTTGGTTTGTTTATTTATCGCGGTAATTCCATATTATTATCTTTTTTCATTTATAAAACAAAAGCAGAAAGAAACAGAACAATATATTTCCACACTGTCTTACCGAGTTAAAAAGGTCGGCGAAGAAGCTCTGATGGAAATGCCAATTGGAATTATGTTGATTAATGAAGAGTATTATATCGAATGGACTAATCCATACTTAGCAACTTGTTTTAATGAACATACTCTTGTTGGAAAATCGCTATATGATATTGCAGATCTACTGATTCCACTTATTAAACAAGAAGTTGAAACAGAAATTATAACCTTACATGATCGGAAATTTCGTGTCATACATAAAATAGAGGAACGTCTACTCTACTTTTTCGATGTCACAGAGCAATCTGAAATTGAAAAATTGTATCGTGATGAACGTACAGTTATTGCGATAATTTATTTAGATAACTATGATGAATTGACCCAGGGGATGGATGACCAAACTTGGAGTAGCATTAATAATACGGTCACTGCATTATTAAATAGTTGGGCAAAAGAAAATGGTGTATTTTTAAAACGGATTTCATCTGATCGTTATATTGCAGTTTTTAATGAGCATATTCTGCAAATATTAGAAAGAGGCAAATTCGGAGTCCTTGATGAAATACGCGAAAAAATTTCAAAGCAAAATGTACCACTGACATTAAGTATTGGTGTGGGAACAGGAGTGTCATCATTACCGGAACTGGGAAATTTGGCACAATCCAGTTTGGATTTGGCTTTAGGCCGTGGTGGAGATCAAGTAGCCATTAAAAAGGCAAATGGGAAAGTTAAGTTCTTTGGCGGAAAAACTAATCCTGTTGAAAAACGGACAAGAGTTAGAGCACGTGTTATTTCACATGCATTAAAGGAATTGGTTTTAGCAAGTGATAAAGTATTAATAATGGGGCATAAAAACCCAGATATGGATGCGATTGGTGCATCGATTGGGATACTAAAGGTCGCACAAATGAATGATCGTCAAGGGTTTATCGTTTTTCAAAGTCAAGAGACCGATTCTAGTGTGCGGAGGTTAATGGACGAAATAAAGCTGAAGGATTCCTTGTATTCTTGTTTCATTAATGCCGAACAAGCCCTAGAACAAGCTACTGATGGTACGCTACTTGTGATTGTAGATACTCATAAACCTTCATTAGTTATTGAAGAAAGGCTCCTAGCAAAGGTCGATAATGTCGTAGTGATTGACCACCATCGTCGGGGTGAAGAGTTTATTGAGAACCCTCTCCTCGTTTATATGGAACCATATGCCTCTTCTACAGCAGAATTGGTTACTGAATTACTTGAGTATCAACCTAAACACGGTAAAATAGATATGTTAGAGGCGACAGCTCTATTAGCAGGAATTATTGTTGATACGAAGAGTTTCACTTTAAGGACAGGTTCTAGAACGTTTGAAGCAGCGTCATACTTACGTGGTCAAGGAGCCGATACGATTTTAGTTCAGAAGTTTTTAAAGGAAGATGTTCATACGTATATTAGAAGAGCAAGATTAATCGAATCCGTCTATTTCGTTCATAATGGGATTGCGATTGCCAAAGGTGATGAGGAAGGTATTTTTGACCAAATCTTCCTTGCACAAGCCGCCGACACCCTGTTAACGATGAATGGTGTAGTTGCTTCATTTGTCTTAGCTAAGCGGGGAGAAAATTTGGTAGGGATTAGCGCTCGGTCATTAGGCGATATCAATGTTCAGGTTATTATGGAAACCCTTGATGGTGGTGGACATTTAACCAATGCTGCCACGCAATTGCCAGATACTACTGTAGCAGATGCCGAAAGACTCCTCATACTAGCAATTGGTGAATATTTGGAAGGGGGAAATAAAGAATGAAAGTAATCTTCTTAAAAGATGTTAAAGGAAAAGGAAAAAAAGGTGATGTTAAAAACGTTGCAGATGGGTATGCTCAAAATTTCCTTTTAAAGCAAGGGTTAGCAGTAGAAGCATCACAATCAAATGTGAGTAGTTTAGAGGCTCAAAAGAAAAAACAAGAAAATTTGGCGGCTAAAGAACAGGAAGAAGCTGTTAAATTAAAAGATACTTTAGAAAAAGTCACTGTTGAATTATTAGCAAAATCAGGTGAAGGTGGTCGTTTATTTGGATCCATCACCAGTAAACAAATTGCTGAGGAATTGTTGAAAAAACATAAAATTAAAATTGATAAACGTAAAATTGAATTGCCGGATGCCATTCGTGGCCTAGGATTTACTAAGGTTCCGGTAAAGCTACATACAGAAGTAACCGCAACATTAAATGTTCATGTTAAAGAGGGAAACTAAATTTGCCAGTTCCCTTCTCAAATAAACATGATAAAATAGAATAGTTGAATATAATGATGATCGGTAAATAGCTGGTCATCTTTTTTTCTATGTGTTGTTAAGTCATTCCTCTGGAAAATAAGGAGGTTTGTTTATAGATGAGTGATTTATTTGCAGATCGTCTTCCACCCCAAAACATTGAAGCAGAACAAGCTGTATTAGGGGCAATTTTTTTAGAGCCACAAGCATTAACATTGGCTTCAGAAATCCTTGTTCCTGAAGACTTTTATCGGTCTTCCCACCAAAGAATCTTCACAGTTATGATTAAGCTGAATGATTTAGGGAAGGCAGTGGATTTAATTACAGTATCCGAAGAACTAGCGGCAACCAAACTCCTTGAAGATATCGGTGGGGTTAGGTTTTTAAGTGAGCTTGCTGGCTCAGTTCCGACAGCTGCTAATATCGAGTATTATGCGAAAATTGTTGAAGAAAAATCGTTGCTTCGTCGTTTAATTCGTACGGCAACAGACATCGCCCAGGATAGTTATAATCGTGAAGATGAAGTCACAACACTCCTTGGTGAAGCTGAAAAAAGTATATTAGAGGTAGCCCAGCGAAAGAATGCTGGTGCCTTCCATACAATCAAAGATGTATTGGTTCGAACCTATGATAATATTGAACTATTAAACAATCGTAAAGGTGACGTTACTGGGATTGCCACAGGCTTTGCTGAGCTTGATCGCATGACAGCTGGTTTTCAGAGAAATGATTTAATTATTGTTGGTGCTCGTCCTTCCGTTGGTAAAACAGCCTTTGCCTTGAATATTTCTCAAAACGTTGCCACTAAAACAGGTGAAAACGTAGCAATTTTCAGTTTGGAGATGGGTGCAGAACAGCTGGTAATGCGTATGCTTTGTGCCGAGGGTAATATTGATGCACAGAATTTACGTACGGGAGCTCTTACAGACGAAGATTGGGGCAAGCTTACAATGGCAATGGGGAGTTTGTCTAATGCCGGAATTTTTATTGATGATACTCCTGGAATAAAAATTGGGGAAATCCGTTCGAAAAGCCGACGCCTCAAGCAGGAACATGGTTTAGGAATGATTTTAATAGATTATTTGCAACTGATTCAAGGGAATGGCCGTGCCGGCGAAAATCGTCAGCAAGAAGTTTCGGAGATCTCTAGGTCTTTAAAGGCGCTTGCTCGGGAATTACAAGTACCAGTTATTGCCTTATCACAGTTATCTCGGGGTGTTGAGCAGCGTCAGGATAAGCGTCCGATGATGTCTGACATTCGTGAATCTGGTAGTATTGAGCAGGATGCTGATATTGTTGCCTTCTTATATCGTGACGATTATTACGATAAGGAAACCGAAAATAAGAATATTATTGAAATTATTATTGCGAAACAACGTAATGGTCCTACGGGTACTGTTCAGTTGGCATTTGTAAAGGAATATAATAAGTTCGTGAACTTAGAAACACGCTATGATTCTGTGATACCTTCAGGGGCATAGTTTGGTAGTGTGCATTTGAACCTCTAGCATTTGCTGGGGTTTTTTTTATATAAAAATAGTAATTAAAAGCTATTGAACTATATTTCAAGATAAATACAATGACGAACATATAATATAATTTAATCAAAAATGTTCGTGTTTAATTGCCTTTTAGGATAAAAATTGATAAACTTAGTATGTTTGAAACGAATAAATATAAATTCAAAATTATAAAACATGTAACCATGGAGGTGCTTCAGTTGTCATCTGTAGTAGTTGTTGGCTCACAGTGGGGCGATGAAGGTAAAGGTAAAATCACTGATTTCTTATCAGAAAATGCGGAAGTAATTGCCCGTTATCAGGGTGGAAATAATGCGGGACATACGATTCGCTTCAATGGGGTGACCTATAAATTACATCTAATTCCATCAGGAATTTTCTATAAGGAAAAGATTAGTGTAATTGGGAATGGTATGGTTGTTGATCCGAAAGCGCTTATTACTGAGCTTACTTATCTTCAGGAACAAGGAATTGTTACGGAGAATCTTCGTATTAGTAATCGTGCTCATGTTATTCTTCCTTATCATCTTAAATTAGATGAGGTTGAAGAGAATCGCAAGGGTGCAAATAAGATTGGTACAACGAAAAAAGGGATTGGACCAGCTTATATGGATAAAGCAGCACGCTGCGGTATAAGAATGGCTGACCTTTTAGATCGTGAAGTTTTTGAAGAAAAATTAGCACAAAATCTTGATGAGAAAAACCGTTTGTTCGAACGAATTTATGAAACAGAAGGCTTCAAGATTGAAGATATTTTAGATGAGTATTATGAGTATGGACAACAAATTAAGAAATATGTTTGTGACACTTCAGTTGTATTGAACGATGCATTAGATGAAGGTCGTCGCGTTTTATTCGAAGGTGCTCAAGGGGTTATGCTTGATATCGATCAAGGTACATATCCATTTGTTACTTCTTCAAATCCAGTTGCTGGTGGGGTTACCATTGGTTCTGGTGTAGGTCCAACGAAAATTAATCATGTTATTGGCGTATGTAAAGCCTATACAACGCGTGTAGGTGATGGTCCGTTCCCAACTGAGTTGGATAATGAAATTGGTCATCAAATTCGCGAGGTTGGCCGTGAATATGGTACAACAACTGGTAGACCACGTCGTGTTGGCTGGTTTGATAGTGTTGTTGTTCGTCATGCTCGCCGTGTAAGTGGTATTACTGATCTTTCTTTGAATTCTATTGATGTGTTGACTGGTCTAGAAACAGTTAATATTTGTGTGGCATATGATTTTAACGGTGAAACAATCACTGAATATCCAGCCAACTTGAGGATTTTAGCTCAATGTAAGCCAATTTATGAGGAACTTCCAGGTTGGACGGAGGATATTACTGGCTGTAAATCTCTTGATGAATTGCCAGCTAATGCCCGTCATTACCTAGAACGTGTATCTCAGCTTACACAAATTCCATTATCAATTTTCTCAGTAGGTCCAGATCGCACACAAACAAACGTAGTATTTAGTCCTTGGAGATAAAAATTAAAAGCGGAGGCGACCGTTCAGCGACGTATGGACTGGAGCACGGTGACTGAGATAAAGGAAACACGAAGAGCGAAAGCGATTCGATGTTGACTTATCGTAGGGAAGCGGGCGGAAGTCCACTAGGCGCTGGTCGCTGGAGCTAGACAGTAAAAGCGGAGGCGGCTTGGTCAGAGGCGACAAGCATAAGCCAATCCGTCCAAAAGGTCGCTCTTTGACCTTTTGGACGGATTGGCTTGTGACCTCGAGGGGCTAGCCACTGGAGCTGGCCATAGAAAAGCGGAGGCGCCCGGGTAGCGACGTATGAACTTGTTCGCAGATGGACTCAGCTTTTTAACTAAATTAACAAATAAAATGACGTGCAGACTATGCTTGTTTGTGCGTCATTTCTTTTTAAAAAGAAATTTTCTGAAAAAGGCATTGCATTTATCTTTTAATCTATGTTATGATAATAAGCGTCGTCATTAATGGTGATAAAAAATTAATAGACAACCTTTAAATAGTACGAGCCATTAGCTCAGTTGGTAGAGCATCTGACTTTTAATCAGAGGGTCGAAGGTTCGAATCCTTCATGGCTCACCATGTTTTTTTATGGCCCCTTGGTCAAGCGGTTAAGACACCGCCCTTTCACGGCGGTAACACGGGTTCGAATCCCGTAGGGGTCACTAGAAAAGCGGAGGCGACTCGCCCAGGGGCGACAAGCATAAGACGAGCCAACCTAAAGGTTGCTTTTTAACCTTTTGGATGGATTGGCTTATGACTCGAGCCCCTAGTCGCCGCAGCTAGACACTTTTATTGGTCCGGTAGTTCAGTTGGTTAGAATGCCTGCCTGTCACGCAGGAGGTCGCGGGTTCGAGTCCCGTCCGGACCGCCATTTACATATTAATAAAGTTTGGCTCAGTAGCTCAGTCGGTAGAGCACGTTCGAATAAGCTACGAAGAAATTGCTACAGCGTACCAATCGAGATGCTACTTGCATAGGCTCTCTGAGATTGGGACGAAGGATACTAACAACCTATGTTTAGGAAAGAAAAATTTAATTTGGCTCAGTAGCTCAGTCGGTAGAGCAAAGGACTGAAAATCCTTGTGTCGGCGGTTCGATTCCGTCCTGAGCCATCAAACATTACAAAGGAGCATACGATGTATGCTCCTTTGTAATGTTATTGAAATATTAATCTTGTAATAGTAGAAACGTGCTCGTTCATTCTACCCCGCCCATAACCTTATCAGAATCGGCAAAACATATAATCGACAAATTCCGCCAATAAATAACAATGAAAACCTTTTCAAATTTTTCCCATAAATCGACATTTATTGTCACTTATTATACATTTATGTTACATTATCAAGACTTTTAGCCATTTTTACATTGTTTTATGGTAAAGTAAAAAAGTCGAAAATTAGCGGAACGGATCTTGGTAGAAATTAACTATTTTAATAGACTGTTTGGACCGTAAAATAGGAGGATTAAAATGAGTAATTGGAAAACCAGCTTGTCCAACCTCACGGGCAATACAACAGGTGGGCTTTTACCAAAAGTTAAAAAGATTGCTTTTACTGCTATTGCAGTAACGACTTTATCTTTTGGAATATTGTCTGCACCACTTGCAAATGCAACCGAAACGACTACAGTTTACTACGTTTATTTTAATGATAAGTATATAGGTACTGTCTCTGATAAAAAATTAGTTGATAGTGTTGTTAAAGAAAAAATGAAAGAAATGCAATCAGCATATGATGGCTTTCAATTATCTACTGGTGAACAGTTGAAATATATACCTGAACAGATTTTCCGTTCTAGTGTATCTACTGATAATGAACAAGTAGTTAATGAGTTAAAACAAAACTTAGCCATTCAAGCTGAAGCAGCTGCAATAGTTCTTGATGGTGAAAATGCAGTGAATTTAGGGTCGAAACAGCAAGCAGAAGAAGTTATTCAAAAATTCAAACTAGCATACGTTACTCAAGAACAAATTGATGCCGTTGAAGCTAGAAAAGCAGATGCGACTGCAACATTACCTGCGCTACAAGAAAATGAAACTCGTATATTAGACGTTCGGTTATCCAAAAATGTTTCATATTCTAATGTAAAAGTTACACCAGATCAAGTAATGTCTGTTGAAAATGCCATTAAGTTTTTACAAACAGGGGCAGTTGAACAACAGAAATATCATGTTCAAGAAGGCGATGTTTTAGGTTCGATTGCAAATCGGAACGGATTAGCATTAAAAGATATGTTAGCTATTAATCCTGGAGTGACTGAAAATACAGTCCTTAAAATTGGACAGGAGTTAAATATTACCGTTTCTGTTCCAAGATTACATGTAGTTGTAGATTTGGAAACACTTGCGAATGAAGCAATTGCTTTTCCAAGAGAAGTTGTTGAAGACAAGTCGATGCCTAAGGGTGACAAAAAAGTAAAACAAAATGGTCAAAACGGTCAACAACTTGTGACATATAAAATTTCTCAACAAAATGGTCAAGTTGTTTCAAAAGAAGCGATCTCTAGAAATGTGGTAAAACAACCAGTTGCAGAAATTACTATTAAGGGAACTAAAGTGATTCCGTCACGTGGTACAGGCCAATTATCTTGGCCAACAGGTGGTGGTTATATCTCCAGTCCAATGGGATGGCGTGGAGGTAGAATGCATAAAGGAATCGACATAGCTAGACCAAGTAATTACACAATTAAGGCTGCTGATAACGGAGTGGTAGTATCTGCTGGGTATTCTGGTTCGTTTGGTAATAAAATTATGATTAACCACCAAAATGGTCTAGTCACATTGTATGCTCATCTTTCATCAATTGGTGTAAGTGTTGGTCAAACTGTTTCAAAGGGACAAAGTATTGGAGTAATGGGATCGACAGGAAATTCTACTGGAACTCATTTACACTTTGAAGTTCACCAAAATGGAGTACCACAAAATCCAATGGGCTATTTACGTTAAAAATTATAAAAAAAGTCTCTAGATATTATCTAGAGGCTTTTTTTTTAGGGGAATTATGGAGTATCAAAACGTCTGTTTGTAGATGTACAATCGCTTTATATAAAAAAAATTACATGGTAAAGTAATATAGAAGATATAACTGTAGATATGCTATATAATTCTGTTAGATGTCTTGAGAGAAAAAGGAGATTAATGACAAATATGAAAAAAATCCTAGTCGTAGACGATGAGAAACCAATTGCTGATATCCTTCAATTTAACTTAAAAAAAGAAGGTTATGATGTGTATTGTGCTTATGATGGTAATCAAGCTATCGAAATGGTTAACGAAATAGTTCCTGATTTAATTCTCCTCGATATTATGTTACCTAAAAAAGATGGTATGGAAGTATGTCGCGAAGTGCGAAAAAAATTTGAAATGCCAATTATCATGCTAACGGCAAAGGATTCAGAAATTGATAAAGTGTTGGGTCTTGAGTTTGGTGCAGATGATTATGTGACTAAGCCATTTAGCACAAGAGAACTTATTGCTAGGGTAAAAGCCAATCTTCGCCGCCATCAACACACTATAGCTAATGAAGTTGAAGTTAAAACAAATGAGATCTCAGTGGGATCATTAACTATACATCCCGATGCTTATATTGTTTCGAAACGAGGCGATATGATTGAATTAACACATCGGGAATTCGAACTCCTCCATTACCTGGCAAACCATATTGGGCAAGTGATGACGAGAGAACACTTGCTACAAACTGTATGGGGATATGATTATTTTGGTGATGTTCGGACTGTAGATGTCACAGTAAGGCGGTTACGTGAAAAGATTGAAGATAATCCTAGTCACCCTGAGTGGATCGTGACTAGACGAGGCGTTGGATATTATTTAAGAAATCCTGAACAGGAATAAGGATTACTCATATGAAAAAGGTTGGTTTTTTTCGATCAATACATTTAAAATTTGTGCTGATTTATATGTTATTAATATTAATCGCTATGCAAGTAATTGGAGTTTATTTTGTTAGGCAGCTTGAAGATACGCTGTTAACAAATTTTAAAACTTCTATTAAAGAACGGGTAAATCTTCTAGCCTATAATATCGAGGAAGAAATGGCCAAAGAACGCGGGAAAGAGGATCCACTATTAGAGGAAGATATTAAAAGGGTATTAAAGGATTTCGCAACTGGTGATATCACAGAAGTAAGAGTAATAGAATTTGGGAGCATGAAAATTCTAGGTACCTCTGCACAGAATAATCAATATGTGGTTGGTCAAAGAATGAATGATTTCATTGTAAAGAGATCATTGGTTACAGAAACGGAACACAGTTCGATCTTAATTGACCGGGGGAAAAGAATTTGGGTTGTGTCTACACCTATACATGCTAAGGAAGATATATCTGGTTCTATTTATTTAGTAGCTAAAATAGAGAATGTGTTTAAACAAATGCAGGAAATTAACGATATTTTTATTTCCGGAACAGCGATTGCCTTAGCCATTACAGCAATACTGGGGATATTATTGGCACAGACGATTACCAGGCCTATTTCAGATATGCAAAAGCATGCCTTGGCAATGGCTAGGGGGAATTTTTCCAGAAAGGTTAAGGTATATGGTTATGATGAAATTGGCCAATTGGCTTTAACTTTTAACAGCTTAACCAA
>CALCRD010000448.1 GCA_937894355.1 uncultured Bacillus sp. | reverse complement strand
CCTTCCACTCCAATCAACATTGTGTGAAAAATCAACACTGAGCTTTAACACAGCTTTTCTATTTGTGATACGATTCTCCGTAGCTACTCTACTGAGGTTAACTTCCCCCTTTATAGCCCTACTAACTTATAAATCACTAAATTGATACTAATTGACTACAAATAAAATTTACGAGAGAATATTAAAAGGATATATGAAAGAAAGGAGGATTTCTGTGGAACATCGCTCACTCATTTTGCTTGGGTTACTAATGGGACAAAGTCAACACGGATATCAAATTAATGAATTCATCGAGAGAAACTTAAGTACAGTTACAGACATGAAAAAACCTACTGCTTATGCTACTCTGGATAAACTAAATCAAAAGGGCTTTATAGATATTCAGTTAGTGCAAGAAGGAAATAGGCCCATCCGAAAAGTTTACTCTATAAATGAAAGCGGCCGAACCTATTTCTATCAATTACTATTGAATAATCTGTCATCGGCGGAAAGTGTTAATTACCAAGGAGATATTGGGTTAATGTTTATTGATTTCCTTCCGATGGACCAAGCTATATCGGCCTTGAAAGAAAGATTAAAGAAAAACATTAAACTCATAGATCTATTTAAGCAAACTCCAGCACATGGGATACGATCCGGTGTTAATCTTGCAGTCAAACATAAAATTACCATGTTAGAAGCAGAAATTGCCTTTCTTGAAAATACCATTCAAAATCTTGTTCATTCGGATTAAATTTTATATCAAATGAATCAAAGGAACCGACAGTAGAATGGTTCCTTTTTTATTTTATTTGAAAGTTTGACTTTTTGAACTTTGAAAACCTCAATATAAAATCACCACATTTTAGCAATATGGTCACAATTGACTAATCACAAAAATACTAATATAATACTAATAGTCACACGTGACTATTAGTATTTACAATAAAGGAGTGTCACACAATGTTTCTTGCTATTAGAGAGTTTAAGCATGGCAAATTACGGTTTCTGATGATTGGTATTATAACTATCTTGATTGCCTGGTTGGTATTCATTCTATCTGGATTAGGTAACGGTCTTTCCACTCTTAGTGCGGCAACATTTAAAAATATGGATGCTGATTATGTAACGTTTGAAGAAGGATCAAGAGCATCTATGAGCCGATCGTTATTGAGTGAATCATTGGCAGGGAAACTAGAAAGTCAATCTAATGTTTCAGCTGCATCAGCAATGGGCGCAACCATGGGTACCGTAATAAATGGTTCAGGTTCGAATGAAAGTGGAAAGGTAGATATTGCCATACTAGGGATCAATCCCGGAAGTTTTCTAGAACCTAATGTAATAGAAGGAAAGCCCCTTCGTGCAAATCAATCTTTGGAAGTTATCGCTAATGATACTTTAAAGAAAAAAGGCTTTAAGATTGGTGATACGCTGAAGATAGAAGGATCATTAGAAAAAATAAAAATTATTGGGTTTGTTAACAATGAAACATACAATCATTTGCCTGCTATTTTTACTACCTTGGATAAATGGCGGTCGATTCAATTTGCAGCACCTGGTTCTGATAAAGGTATCGAGAAACCTGTAAATGCCATAATGCTGCAAGGGGAAAAGATTGACTCTGAGAAACTAAATAAGTTATTCAAGAATACTGAAATGGTAACTAAAGCAACAGCCATACAGGGAATGCCCGGATATAAAGAAGAGAATGGCACAATTATGATGATGCTCGCCTTCCTTTTGGCCATTTCGACATTTGTACTAGGGGTATTCTTCTACGTACTTACCCTGCAAAAGTCAAATCAGTTTGGCATATTGAAAGCCATCGGCGCAAGCAACCGTTTCCTTGGAAGAGCCATTGTATCGCAAGTATTTTTATTATCATTCATTAGTATTATCTTAGGAATCTTGTTAACCTATGGGACAGCCCTTATTCTTCCAGATGAAATGCCATTTACACTTGATCCGAAATTAGTTATCCTTTATGCTCTTTTATTACTTGTCATTTCGATTTTAAGTTCATTGGTTTCCGTTCGAAAGATTACAAAAATAGACCCACTTCAAGCGATTGGGAGGATGGAATAATGTCAGGAATACATTTAAAAAATGTCTCTAAACTATATCAACAAGGTGAAAATCAAGTTCTTGCCCTTGATAATGTCTCCTTAACTGTGGAACCAGGTGAGTTTATAGCCGTCATCGGCCCATCAGGTTCAGGAAAAAGTACATTTCTAGCGATTGCAGGTGCATTACTCCATGCATCTAAAGGGGAGGTCGTAGTTAATGGGAAAATCCTTAATGAATTAAAATCTAAGGATTTAGTGCGATTGAGGCTGGAGGAAATAGGATTTATCTTACAAACCAGTAATCTCATCCCTTATTTAAATGTGCTAGAACAATTACTTGTTGTGAAAAAAATGGCAGGAAAACTAGTAAAACAGGATCAAGAATATGCAAAGGGATTATTACAAGATCTCGGTTTAACAGAAAAACTGAAAAAATTACCTGAACAGTTATCTGGAGGAGAACGCCAGCGTACGGCAATTGCTCGTGCATTTATTAACAACCCATCTATTATTCTAGCAGATGAGCCAACAGCAAGTCTGGATTCAAAAAGGGCCCATGAAGTAGTTCAACTTATAGCCAAAGAAGCAAAAACAAGAAACAAAGCAGCAATTATGGTTACTCATGACGAACGAATGCTGGAATATTGCGATAAAGTGTATCGGATGGAAGATGGCAGACTTAAACATGATGATTCATTCAATCATGAAAACAGGAACTCTCTACTAAAGGATAAACAGTTGCAAGAAAACTAAGGAGGCATAATCAATGATTATTGTAACAAACAGAATTAAAACGAAATTAGGCTTTGCTGCAAAGATGGCTCCATTGTTCACAAGACCAGGCACTCTACAGAAAATGAATGGTTTTGTAAAAGTTGAGGTATTAATTACCAAAAACCTTTCAGAATATGACGAACTAAATGTAAATATGTATTGGAACACCATTGAGGACTTTAGCCTTTGGAAAAATAGCGATGCTTTTAAAGAAGCCCATACAGGTCCAACTAACGGGGAACAAGATTCCCCTATCTTGGGGAGTGAAATCATTATTTCAGAGGTTGCTTCGATTTTAGAACCAAATGCATAATTACTTACTAACCTCCTACTTTTTAGTAGGGGGTTATTTGAACTTGAACCATCTAAACGATTTGATACTATAAAACCCTTTTATGTATAGTTGGAGGCAGTTGGTCATGATCGTACTGTTCAAGAAATGACTTGTTTACTACTTAAATGGAGATTCCAATTGACGTATTTTCATAACGTGCATCTCTTAATGCTTTTAAGATAAAGTGTGCTACATCAGCCCGTGGTATTGACCTTGATTTCTCTGGTACACTTGTTGAAGATTCTCTATACTTTCCTGTAAATGGTTGATTTGTTAACCCCATCGGTCGAACAATTGTGTAGTTCAGTTCATTTGCTTGAATATAATCAACTGCAGCTCGATGATCTATTAGAGGATTCTTAAGCATTCCCATGACCAGTTTTCCGCTTAAGCCCGATAATTCTTTATGGACTCCCGCAGATGCAGTGTAGATAATTCGTTCTATATTATGCTCCTTCATGCCAGTAACAATATTTTTTATCATTTCTTGAAGCTCGGTTGACTTTCTCATCCCTTTACTTGAGCCCAAACATGATACAACAGCTTCATGACCTGCAATCGCTTCTGCGACTTCCCTTTGATTGAAAGCATTTCCCTGTATAATCTTTAAATTTTCATGAGAAATGTTTAGCTTTGTTGGTGTCCGTACAAACGCCGTTACTTCAAATCCAGCCTCAAGTCCTTGACTCACAACGGATTGACCTACACCACCTGTTGCACCAAAAATGATAATTTGCATAATATTCCACCTTCCTATCTCAATATTATCCTATCATTTCCCAAAAAACCTATATATTCGTCTCCTAATTTTCCCAATATTCACTGACAACCTCTACTTCAGCCCTAGTAATTAATGCGTTGATCCGTACAGCAGAACAACTCATTTACCTATGGTACGGTTCAACACCATTAATGCTAAACTAATTAACCTTCTAATATCCTATATCCTCCTCAAGAATGTGGCCCTTTACATAAAGAAAGAGCGCTTCAACTCCGGAAATGCGCCCGATTCTGGAATACATTTTTCACTGCTTGTTCCTAAAAAAGTCAATGTATTCTTCCCTGCTACTTATCTT
>CALCRD010000447.1 GCA_937894355.1 uncultured Bacillus sp. | reverse complement strand
GATAAATATGATTACAGCCCCTTCATGTATGATTTACCAATGACAATAAAAGGATTGGTTGCACAATGGTTAAAAGTCTTGGGATTAAGATAATTACATTTATAAAAAAAATTAAGCTAAAGCGGCAGGGTGTTATTATTCATTATAGTTCCGTATTCTCAGGAGTTACATTTGAAGGAAGAGCGATAATAGAGCCATATTGTAGGCTATTTGGAGATCCAATTATTGAAATAGGGGATAATTTCTACATTAATGTGGGATGCCATCTGTTAGGGAAAATAAAAATTGGAAACAATGTTATAATTGGCCCTAAAACAGTGATGTGGGGTCGTGACCATGGTGTAGCACGTAATGAATTGATTAGAAAACAGGCTCATATTAAAGAACCAATTGTTATTGGCAATGATGTGTGGATTGGGGCTAATGTTACGGTCTTAAAGGGTGTACATATAAGTGATGGTGCAGTTGTAGGTGCTGGAAGCGTTGTAGTAAAAGACATTCCGCCCTATTCCATAGCTGTGGGTAACCCAGCGAGAGTAATTAAGATGAGAGAATAGCTGAAATAATGTAAATAGGTATGTAGAAATTATAGAATTTTGGGTCTATAAATAGTTTTGTGCTTTGCTCTTCTTCCATTTGTTCTACGGACTTTTACTAATATGAAATTGCTAAAGACAGTTCAAACGGAAGGTGAAACCAGTGCTAAAAATCCATGTTCCAAACACATATATTCTTGAACGCAACTATATTATAAAAACAATACTTTGTAAATTTTGGGGCATAGACATCCAATTGCTTACTGAGGAACGTAGTAATATTCTGATAGAAGATAGCAACAATCAAACAGGTAGAAGATTACGTATTGCAGATGTTTTGTTCCAAACCTCCCTGAACAAATGGTTAACCCCGGCTTCATTACCAAAGCAACCTTTAGGTATATGGAAAACGAAGAATACCTGCCTGGATGTTTGCCTAATATCCTCATCAGTACCCGTGATTTTTGGATGCGAAACAGAATCTAACCATCTAAGTTATCTAATAGAAACTGATAACGAACTTTACCTAGGACTGGATATCTTCGGCTCCGCATTCTTTATGTTAACTCGATATGAAGAATACGTAAAACAAGACCGTGGCCAACACGACCGTTTCCCGGCCACCGCATCCTTGGCATACCAGGAAGGTTTTCTGGACAGGCCCATTATTAATGAATACATAGAAATCCTCTGGTACTGTATGCAACGCCTATGGCCAGGGCTGGAGAGAAAACAGCGAAACTTCCGAACCATCGTAAGCCACGATGTAGATGTACCCTTTGCCCAAGTGTTTACAGGTATCTCTAAGCTCATGCGTAACTGTGGCGGTGACATTTTGAAACGGAAGTCTCCGGCCATGGCACTGAAGCGAATTAATAGCTGGCAGGCTGTAAAAAAGGGCGATTATAAGCAAGATCTTAATTATACCTTTGATCGGATTATGGATATTAGTGAAGAAAACAATCTGAAGAGCGCCTTTTATTTCAAAACTGCATGTACGAATGCAAAATTTGATGATAATTACTCTATTGATCATCCTTACATCAGACAGTTAATGAAGGAAATACATAATAGAGGTCACGAAATCGGATTGCACCCCAGTTACGAGACCTACCAGAACTCAGAGCAGACGAAACTAGAGTTTGAGAAGCTTTTAAAGGTCTGTGCTGAGGAAAAAATTCAACAGGGTTACTGGGGAGGAAGGCAGCACTATCTGCGCTGGAAGGTACCAGTAACTTGGCAAAACTGGGCCAATGCGGGACTAGATTATGATAGTACTCTGTCTTATGCTGACTATGCTGGCTTCCGTTGCGGGATATGTTATGAATTCCCGGTCTATGATCTCGAGCAGCGTAAACGAATACCCTTAATAGAACGTTCCCTAGTTGTTATGGAAGGTAGTGTATTAGGGGAGCATTATATGAACCTGAACGGATCGGAAGCCTTGGATTATATGCACAAGCTGAAGCAGTACTGTCAGCAATTTAATGGTGATTTTACTTTGCTTTGGCATAATAGTTCATTTGATAAGCTGGAGATGTATGAACAGGTTTTAACTGAATAGTATAAGTGAACCTAAATATTAAAATCTAAGAAAGTAGTGATTTTTGGTTGCATATTGATATCATGAGAACGTCGGATTATCCTGCATTTGCTAGAATATCAGACAAGTTTGAACGTTTATCCGGATATCTGTTGATATTCGGTCTTGCAGGGGGACAAGTTCTGAATATTTTACTATATTATTTTGGCATACACAAATATCCCAATTTACGATCTGCGCTATTCATAATTTTTGCAATAGTAATATTTTGCCTGGCAGGTCTTCGCTTTTTACAGATCCTTACAAAGACACCTAATCGACGTCGTATATTAATATCTCTTATATATCCTGTGTGCGGTATTATGATATTCTTTGGTGCATTTATCATCTTTGGGAAAGGTGCAGACGGGACAATTAATTTGCTATTACAATTTGGATGTTTTTGCATACCTGCTTTTATCTTTGGTTTAGATTGCGCATTTAACCATCGAGAACGCAATTTGTTTATGACATTGGATTTGGTGTCCCTTTTCTATGTTCCGTTTGCAATTTGCGGTATTTTTATAGTGCTTTCTTCAAATAACATATTTGAAAAGTTAGCAAACATAGGTGAGCTTAATTATATGAATATCGCTTATTCTTTGTTGTTGCCAACTATCTATTTAGTTACAAGAATACTGTTATGTCCTGAAAGTAGATTTTTAAGCTATGAAGAAGGGAAACTAAAATCTCATAAAGTTTCAATCATAATACAAACCGGATTAGCACTCTTATTTTGGTATGTAATA
>CALCRD010000446.1 GCA_937894355.1 uncultured Bacillus sp. | reverse complement strand
TGATTAGGATCGCATTCTAGCTTATTTCACTGTTCAGTTTTCAAGGAACTTCGTTGTTTTCTCTCGAAAGCAACTATATTAGTTTATCACTCTCAATCCAGTATGTCAACAACTTTTTCTAAAGTTTGTTTTGCTAGATTTTGGTGTTTTCTGCCGTTTCAGCGGCGACAAGGAATAATATATCACAGATTGTTTTTTGAAGTCAACACTTTTTACAAAATAATTATAAAAGCATCGGTATGATATTTACACTAAGTGTATTACTTGTAATTACTATAGGCTCACTTCTAACTATACCCCAGGGATATTGAAATTCAATTCATGTATTGTGATAGAACGATCTGTTGAAATTGGGTATGATTCAATTTCCTTATTGTGGTGATTTTTAATTTGATAAGAGGGAAATCTTCGTTACTCTTTCATAATTTAGATTATCAAAAATTTCAATTTCCTCTTTTGTTTTTATTACTTCACCATCAATTTGGGTTGTCCCAAATATAGAATATTTACCTGGCATTAATGGACCATATCTATATTCAAGTTTACCTTCTGATGTTGTAAAGATTTTCTTTCCAAACATTTCAATAGTTGTATTCGGTTTATCTGCTTCAATATTTAAATAACAAGGTCTTGCAACAATTTCATAGGACGAAAACAATCCACCTGTTTTTTTAATATAAAAATCCCCAAATGTATTGATTTCTTCATCTGTCTTATACATTAAATTCCGGTTATGCTTTCTGAATGTATAGTCTTTATTAATAATTTCAGCCTGAGCTTCCATATACATTGCATGCTCTTTTAAATAATCAGGGTGTTCTTCTGCATAGGCCACCAACTGTTTAAAATGTTCCACAGTTACTGCCATTTCTTGATTTTCTGGTTTAATCAGTTTTTGTAATTTCCCTGCATCCCCTTGTTTAACTGCATTCTCAAATTCCAAAATTTTTTCCTTTGCATTTGAATCTGATGAGCTATTAAATAAAAAAAACATAAGAGCTAGTATGATGACAAGGATCACTGATATTAGGACCTTGTACTTCTTAAGTTGTTCGGTAACGACCATCACCATTCCCCTTTTGCTATATATCTAGTAAATGATTTCCAACTATATTATACCAAAAATACCCACCAATGTTTATATAAAATAGATAACCCTCTTAAATCCAATCGGGCACCTACACAATCAGTTAGATATTCCCCTACATAATATAGAAAATAAGTAATTAACCCACGAAAAGGAGAGGATTCCATTGTATAGAAGATCCCAAAAACATACATATAGGCCAGAGCTATATGGGCGAAATCAAAGGGTACTGGACATGAAGGCGGGAGATGTGAATGGGGATGGAATTATTGATAAGGTATTTCTCTACGGAAATAAACCTGAAAGTCCAGGGGGATTCTCCGACAACATTACCCTTGTCATACAAGATGGCCGTACTCATAGAATGACAACCGTCCAATTCCAGTCCAATGCAGGATATAATGCCAGGCTTTTTCTTGGGGATTTTAACAAGGATCATGTTTCAGACATATTAGTAAGCATTGATTCTGGAGGAAGTGGAGGATACGGTTTTTTCTATCTTTATTCTTTCAAAAATAACCACCTTCAGGAAATGTTCAATGTAGAAAAATACAACTCACTTTATAAATTCAACGTAACCTATGAAGACTACTACAAAGTGCGTGTAGACAGTCCTCGCCTGCAATTGCCTTTTATCATCGACATCAGTAACAAAGGCAAGGACTATCTATCACAATTATATTTTGAAAATGGAAAACTTAAAAAACCAACAAAAGGAGAGGCTCTTGCCTTAGGGGCTTTATATCCCATTGTTAGAAATGAAAAAATTACAGCATATGATTTGCTGGCTTATCAACGAATTATTGGCACCTTCAATGCAGACACTTTAGGGTATATTGTAAATCACCTAACATGGAAGGATTCCCAGTTTGTATCTTCACAATTATCCTTATCGATTCCGGGTAAAATGACCTAATTCTCAAATAAAAAATTCATTGAGACGAAATTATTTGATCTATTAATCCGTAATTTTTCGCTTCCTTTGCATCCATAA
>CALCRD010000445.1 GCA_937894355.1 uncultured Bacillus sp. | reverse complement strand
AATAGATAAGTGTCTAGCGCAAGCGTCCTAGCGTCTAGTGAACTTCCGCCAATCTCCCTACGATAAGTCAACATCGAAGTGAAGACCGCACTTCGTGTTTCCTTTATCTCAGTCGATGGGCTATAAGTTCATACGCCGCTGACCAAGGCGCTTGCGCTTTTCGAAATAATATGGCTGCTTTTGATCAAGTTTTCTATTCAAAGGAGATGGGTGTAAATGAATCATTTATTTACGACAACGGAATTATCAACCGCAGAAATCAGACGGATTTTAAAAGATGCTCAACACTTTGCTGCTGGGAAGCTATGGGTACCTGAACAGAGTACTTACGTTGCCAATTTGTTTTTTGAACCGAGCACAAGAACAAAAAGCAGTTTTGAAATGGCTGAAAGAAAACTAGGATTACAAGTGATTCCGTTTGAAACAAATAGATCAAGTGTCCTAAAAGGTGAAACTCTGTATGATACGGTACGGACTTTAGAGTCCATCGGCTTAGATGCATTAGTGATTCGCCATGAACAAGATAACTTTTTTGAAGAATTAAAGGAAAATATTAGCCTTTCTATTGTCAATGCCGGAGACGGTTGTGGACATCATCCGACCCAATCTCTATTAGATCTGTTAACTATATACCAAGAATTCGGAAAATTTGAAGACTTAAAAGTCGCAATAATCGGAGATATTCTACATAGTAGGGTAGCTAGATCAAATGCTGATGCATTAGTCCGACTGGGCGCTAAGGTGGTTTTCGCAGGTCCAGAGACATGGTTTGAAAAAGAAATTCCAACTGGCTGTGAAATTGTGCCGATTGAAGAAGCTTTTGCCACATCCGATGTAGTCATGCTACTCAGAATTCAACATGAACGCCACAATGAGCAGGACAAAGGTAGTGTTGTTAATTATCATCAAGCATTTGGCTTAACCGAGGAAAGAGAACGACGAATGAAACATGGTGCGATTATAATGCATCCTGCTCCAGTAAATCGGGGTGTAGAAATAGCGAGTTCCCTTGTGGAATGTGAGCGATCAAGGATCTTTAAACAAATGGAAAATGGGGTATTTGTTCGAATGGCAGTGCTAAAACGAGCAATAGAAAGTTCAAAAGGGGGAGTGTCAAATGTCATTAATCATAAAAAATGGCCAATTGCCTACTGAGAATGGGACAGTAAGTAAGGCTGATATTTTTATAGAAAATGGAATGATAACCGAGATTAGTTCGGATATTAATAAACAAGCAGATCAAACTATTGATGCGACGGGGTTATTAATTGCTCCGGGATTCATTGACCTTCATGTTCATCTTCGTGAACCAGGTGGAGAAAAAAAGGAAACAATTGAAACGGGAACACTCGCTGCAGCAAGAGGTGGATTTACAACTCTTGCTGCAATGCCAAACACTAGACCTGTTCCTGATTCTAAGGAGCAATTAGACTGGCTAAACAAACGGATTGCTGAAACAGCAGCTGTGCGGGTATTACCATATGCCTCGATTTCTGTCCGGGAATTAGGGCAAGAGCTGACAAATTTTGAAGAATTAACCGAAGCGGGAGCCTTTGCTTTTACTGATGATGGAGTTGGCATACAAAACGCTGGAATGATGCTCGAAGCCATGAAGAAGGCTGCAAGTGTTAATAAAGCAATTGTTGCTCATTGTGAAGATAATTCATTGATTAATAAAGGCTGTGTTCATGAAGGCAAGTTCTCACGAGCTAACAACTTGAACGGAATTCCTTCAGCATGTGAATCCGTACAAATTGCCCGGGATGTATTATTGGCTGAAGCAAGTGGTTGCCATTACCACGTATGTCATATTAGTACGAAAGAGTCTGTTCGTGCCGTACGTGATGCCAAACGTGCTGGTATTAAAGTAACGGCTGAAGTAACACCACATCATTTATTATTAAGTGAAGATGATATACCAGGATTAGATACTAACTTTAAAATGAATCCGCCGCTTCGTGGAAAAGATGACAAGGAAGCATTAATCGAGGGTTTACTTGATGGTACAATCGATTTTATTGCTACAGACCATGCCCCGCATACGGCGGAGGAAAAAAGTGAAGGGATGCAGCTAGCACCATTTGGAATTGTCGGACTAGAAACTGCTTTTCCGCTTCTGTACACTCACTTTGTCGAAAAGGGAATCATTACTTTAAAACAATTACTGGATTATCTAACAATCAAGCCAAGCTCGGCCTTTGATCTGCCATATGGAAAAATCCAAGTTGGTGCGCCAGGGGATATCGTTTTACTTGATTTACAACATGAAGAAGCGATTGATACACAAAAGTTCTTATCTAAAGGAAAAAATACACCATTTGCAGGCTGGGTATGTAAGGGCTGGCCAGTTCTGACAGTCGTTGATGGGGAAATTGCGTGGAAAAAGGAGAGAGTGGACTTATGAAAAGACAATTGATACTCGAAGACGGAACGATAATGATTGGTAAGGGGTTTGGCAGTGAAATCGATACTGTCGGAGAAGTAGTATTTAACACTGGTATGACTGGGTATCAAGAGATTTTATCAGATCCATCCTACTGTGGCCAAATTGTAACGCTTACGTATCCGTTGGTTGGTAACTATGGAATTAACCGCGATGATTTTGAATCAATTCAGCCAGCAATAAAAGGATTTATCGTTAAGGAAGTAGCCGATTTTCCTTCAAACTGGAGAAATGAATTGTCACTTGATGAATATTTCAAATTAAAAAACATTCCAGGTATTTCTGGAATTGATACTAGAAAACTAACAAGAATCATTCGAAATCACGGTGCACTCAAAGGTGTAATTTGCGGCATTGATGAAGATGCAGAAAAAGTTTTAGCAAAATTAAAAGCTGAATCGCTACCTACTGATCAAGTTAAGCAAGTTTCAACAACAAATCCATATGCAAGCCCGGGTAGAGGCAATCGAGTGGTTCTGGTAGATTTTGGCATGAAACACGGTATTTTAAGAGAATTAAATAAACGAGATTGTGACGTAGTCGTTGTTCCTTATCATTTTACAGCACAGCAAATTTTACAATTAAGCCCAGATGGTGTGATGCTATCAAACGGACCTGGGGATCCAAAAAGCGTTCCAGAAGCTAAAGAAATGATTGCTGGATTACTTGGTAAGGTTCCTGTTTTTGGAATATGCCTTGGTCATCAATTATTTGCTTTATCTTGTGGTGCTGATACAGAAAAAATGAAGTTTGGTCACCGGGGATCGAATCATCCGGTAAAAGATTTATCAACCGGAAAAGTTTCCTTAACTTCACAAAATCATGGTTACACTGTAACTGATGATTCCATTAGTGATACCAATCTAGAAGTGACCCATGTTGCTCTAAATGACGGTACAGTTGAAGGCTTAAAACATACTGAATATCCAGCTTTCACAGTTCAATTTCATCCGGAGGCTTCACCAGGACCGGAAGATACGAACGGATTATTTGACCGCTTTTTAGAAATGGTGGAAATTCACAAACACGGGAGAGTGCAAAACAATGCCTAAACGTACAGATATAAAAAGTATATTAGTTATCGGGTCTGGTCCGATTATTATTGGACAAGCTGCAGAATTTGATTACGCTGGAACACAAGCATGTATGGCTCTTAAAGAAGAAGGCTACCGAGTTATTCTGGTAAACTCAAACCCTGCAACAATCATGACCGATACAGAAATTGCTGACGCAGTGTATATTGAACCACTTACAGTTGATTTTGTTTCTAGGGTAATCCGCAAAGAACGTCCAGATGCCCTTGTTCCAACATTAGGTGGACAAACAGGTTTAAACTTAGCTGTAAAGTTAGCTGAATCTGGTATTCTTGACGAATTAAATGTTGAAATATTGGGAACTAAGCTTACAGCGATTAAAAAGGCAGAGGACCGCGAACTGTTCAGAGACTTAATGAATGAGCTTTCAGAACCTGTACCGGAAAGCGATATTGTTCATAATTTAGATGAAGCATACAAGTTTGTTAACGAAATCGGCTACCCTGTTATCGTTCGTCCTGCCTATACATTAGGCGGAACTGGTGGCGGAATTTGCTCGAATGAAAAAGAACTAATTGAAATTGTTACCAGCGGTTTAAAAAACAGCCCAGTAAATCAATGCTTGCTTGAAAAAAGTATTGCTGGCTTTAAAGAAATTGAATACGAAGTAATGCGTGATGCCAATGATAACGCCATCGTGGTATGTAACATGGAGAATGTTGACCCAGTAGGGATTCACACAGGTGATTCTATCGTTGTAGCACCAAGCCAAACCTTAAGCGATCGTGAATATCAAATGTTAAGAAATGTTTCTCTTAAAATCATCCGTGCACTTGGAATCGAAGGTGGTTGTAACGTTCAATTAGCCCTAGATCCTTACAGCTTTGACTACTATATTATCGAAGTAAACCCACGGGTAAGTCGTTCATCAGCACTAGCATCAAAAGCAACTGGCTATCCAATTGCTAAGCTAGCTGCCAAAATTGCCGTTGGCTTAACGCTTGATGAAATGATGAATCCTGTTACTGGAAAAACATATGCTTGCTTTGAACCTGCACTTGACTATATCGTAACGAAAATTCCGCGTTGGCCTTTTGATAAATTCGAATCAGCTAATCGGTTGCTTGGAACACAAATGAAAGCAACTGGAGAAGTTATGGCTATTGGTCGTACTTTTGAAGAATCATTACTAAAAGCGATTCGTTCACTAGAAGCGAAGATTTATCACCTAGAGTTAAAAGGTGATCAAGTCGATGATGAGCTTTTAGAAAAACGGATTCGCAAAGCAGGAGATGAACGTTTATTCTATCTTGCTGAAGCATTAAAAAGAGGCGTTACCATTGAAACGATTCACGAATGGTCGCAAATTGATTTATTTTTCCTTAAAAAGTTCGAAGGTATTATTAAATTAACTGCGGAAGTTGAGAAAAAACCTTTCGACTACGAAATAGCTCTAAAAGCTAAAGAAAATGGCTTCTCAGATAAAGTGTTAGCAGCTAGCTGGAACACAACTGAATTAGAGATCTACAATTGGAGAAAAGAAGCAGGCATCGTCCCTGTATTTAAGACAGTTGATACTTGTGCAGCTGAATTTGAATCAGAAACTCCATATTTCTATGGCACATATGAAGAAGAAAATGAATCAATTGTTACTGATCGCAAAAGTGTGATTGTATTGGGCTCAGGTCCAATCCGCATCGGTCAAGGGATTGAATTTGATTATGCAACTGTCCATTCCGTTTGGGCTATCAAAGAAGCAGGCTATGAAGCCATCATTATCAATAGTAATCCTGAAACTGTTTCTACAGACTTTAGTATTTCAGATAAATTATATTTCGAGCCACTGACAATAGAAGATGTTATGCATATTATCGATTTAGAGCAGCCAGAGGGTGTAATTGTTCAATTCGGTGGACAAACAGCCATCAATCTTGCAGCTGATTTGGTTGAAAGAGGCGTGAAAATTCTTGGTACATCCTTGGAAAACCTTGACCGTACTGAAGACCGTGACAAGTTTGAACAGGCACTTGTCAACTTAGATGTTCCAATGCCTTTAGGAAAAACGGCCCTTACTGTTGAAGAAGCTGTAAAAGTTGCTACGGAAATCGGTTATCCAGTATTAGTACGTCCTTCCTAT
This sequence comes from uncultured Bacillus sp., assembly GCA_937894355.1. Lineage (GTDB taxonomy): Bacteria > Bacillota > Bacilli > Bacillales > Cytobacillaceae > Bacillus_BU. The sequence continues at coordinate 4,310 of CALCRD010000445.1, read as the reverse complement.
GTACTTGGCGGAAGAGCGATGGAAATCGTCAATAAAGAAGAAGAATTAGTGTATTACATGAAGAATGCTGTAAAGGTTAATACCGATCCAATCTTAATTGACCGTTATTTAACTGGTAAGGAAATTGAAGTGGATGCAATTTGTGATGGTACAGATGTTGTGATTCCTGGAATTATGGAACATATCGAACGCGCCGGAGTTCACTCAGGTGACTCAATTGCGGTTTATCCAACACAAAGAATTTCTGCCCCAGTTAAAGCGAAATTGATTGAGTATACGGAAAAATTGGCAAAAGGCCTGGGCATTATCGGGTTGCTAAACATTCAATATGTTGTAGCAAATGAAGAAGTATACGTATTAGAAGTTAACCCACGTTCAAGTAGAACAGTGCCATTTTTAAGTAAAATCACCAATGTTCCAATGGCAAATGTTGCTACAAAAGTGATTTTAGGTCAAAGCCTGGCAGAACAAGGTTATCAAACAGGACTTGTGCCAGAAAAATCAGGAGTATTTGTTAAGGTTCCTGTATTCTCATTTGAAAAACTACGTCGCGTTGACATTACGCTTGGCCCTGAAATGAAATCAACTGGAGAAGTAATGGGTAAAGATGTTACTTTTGAAAAAGCACTTTATAAAGGCTTTGTTGCTTCAGGAATGACGATTCATAAATCAGGTTCTGTATTATTAACGATCAGTGATAAAGATAAAGAAGAAGCTCTACAATTAGCGAAGCGTTTTAATGCGATTGGTTATCAGTTGTTCGCAACTAGCGGAACAGCAAGCTATCTACAAGCTAATAACGTGCCAGTTAAAGTAGTTGGCAAAATTGATGCTAGCGATTCTAATCTTCTAGATGTAATTAGAAAAGGTGAGGCGCAGCTAGTGATTAACACCTTTACAAGAGGAAAACAACCAATGCGTGATGGCTTCCGAATTCGTCGTGAAGCTGTTGAAAATGGTGTTCCTTGCTTAACTTCGCTTGATACGGCAGATGCTATTTTGAATGTAATTGAATCGATGACTTTCTCTGCGGAAGCGATGGAAGGAGCTTCTGAAACACGAAAGGCGGTCTTAATGTGATCAATAAAGAACTGTGTACCGTTGTTGATCAACACGAAATTGCAACATCGATCTATGAACTTACGTTACAAGGAGACCTTACTCTCGAAATGGGAGAGCCTGGACAATTTGTTCACTTGAAGGTATCAAATGCAATTGATCCATTATTAAGAAGACCCATTAGTATTTCGCGGATTGATAAACAGAACAAACAGTTCACGCTTATTTATCGGAAAGATGGTCGGGGCACAAGCCTTTTATCAGAAAAAAAAGCTGGAGAAGTTGTTGATGTGTTAGGCCCACTAGGACATGGTTTTCCGATTGAAGAGACGAACGAAGGAGAGACAGCTTTGTTAATCGGGGGAGGAATTGGGGTTCCACCACTATATGAGTTGTCTCGCCAATTAGTAAATAAGGGAGTCAAGGTTATTCATATCCTTGGCTTCCAATCAGAAAATGTTGTTTTTTATGATAAAGAGCTTTCGGAGTTTGGTGAAACATATGTTGCCACTGTTGACGGAAGCTATGGCTCACAAGGGTTTGTAACCGATGTTATTACCAACGAAGGAATTACCTTTGATACGCTTTATGCATGTGGACCGACACCGATGCTAAAAGCTTTAGAGACCAATTTCCCTAACAGAAAAGTATTTTTATCATTAGAAGAACGGATGGCCTGTGGAATTGGTGCTTGTTATGCTTGTGTTTGCCACGCAAAAGAAGAACCAAGTGGTCATTCTTATAAAAAAGTATGTACAGATGGTCCAGTATTCCGGGCAGGGGAGGTAGTCATTTGAGTTCCTTACAAGTTCAATTACCAGGTCTTAGTTTGAAAAATCCAGTGATGCCAGCATCCGGCTGTTTTGGATTCGGTAAGGAATTCAGCGGGCTATATGATTTGGACAAGCTTGGTGCCATCATGATTAAAGCTACCACTTCAGAACCGCGCTATGGTAATCCAACACCACGGGTGGCGGAAACGGAAGCAGGAATGCTTAACGCCATCGGCTTGCAAAATCCGGGTCTAGAGCATGTTTTCGCTGAAGAATTACCATGGCTAGCTGAGCGTTTTTCTGTGCCGATTATTGCCAATGTGGCTGGTTCTGTGGAACAAGATTATATTGAGGTAGCCAAAAAAATATCAACAGCTCCTAATGTTCACGCATTAGAGTTGAATATTTCTTGTCCGAATGTTAAATCTGGCGGCATTGCCTTTGGAACATGTCCTGAAACAGCAAAACGGTTAACCAAGCTGGTTAAGGAAGTTTCCGAAGTTCCGGTTTATGTAAAGCTTTCACCTAACGTGACTAATATCGTGGAGATTGCTAGAGCGGTTGAAGCGGGTGGTGCTGATGGCATCACGATGATTAATACACTTATTGGGATGAAGCTTGATTTGAAAACAGCCAAGCCAATCCTGGCTAATCGTACAGGTGGGCTTTCAGGGCCAGCAATCAAACCGGTGGCCATCAGAATGATTCATGATGTTAGTCAACATGTTTCGATTCCAATCATCGGTATGGGTGGCATTCAGTCTGCAGAGGATGTTATTGAATTCTTCTACGCTGGTGCCAGTGCTGTTGCTGTTGGAACAGCCAATTTTGTTGATCCATATGTATGTCCAACCATTATTGATGAATTACCTGGGTTACTGAAAAAATTAGGCTATGATCATATTTCAGAATGTACCGGAAGGAGCTGGGGCAAGCAACATGAACAATTCGCTAATCATCGCGCTTGATTTTGCTTCAAAAAAAGAGGTATTCCAGTTTCTAGAACGTTTTGAAGGTGAATCATTATTTTTAAAAGTAGGAATGGAATTATTTTATCAAGAGGGTCCAGCGATTATTTCTGAGTTAAAAGAGAAAAATCATCAAATCTTTCTTGATTTAAAACTCCATGATATTCCCAATACGGTAAACAAAGCCATGAGGGGCCTAGCACGACTTGGAACGGATTTAGTTAACGTCCATGCTGCTGGTGGCAGCGCGATGATGAGTGCGGCTCTAGAGGGCTTAGAAGCGGGTACGCTTAATGGTCAAAGTCGACCAAAATGTATTGCTGTTACTCAGCTTACAAGTACTTCCGAAGAGCGCATGAGAGCAGAACAATTAATTCCTGTAACGATTGAAGAATCGGTGCTTCACTATGCATCAGTTGCCCAAGGCGCTGGTATGGATGGTGTTGTTTGCTCAACATGGGAAGCTGGAAAAATCCGCAGCACGCTTGGACCATCTTTCTTAACGGTAACACCAGGAATTCGCTTGAATTCTGATGCAACACAGGACCAAATCCGCATCGCCACTCCAGAAACGGCAAAAGCTAATGGGGTGTCGGCGATTGTCGTAGGACGTCCAATTACTCAGGCTGAGGATCCTTTTGCAAGCTATCTAAAGGTGAAACAAGCATGGGAGGGAGTAAGTTTAACATGAAAAATTTAATTGCTGAAAGATTATTAGAAATCGAAGCGGTTGCCCTGCAACCAAATAATCCATTTACATGGGCATCTGGCCTTCGTTCACCAATCTATTGTGATAATCGCTTAACATTGTCCTACCCAGCTGTGCGCAAGGAAATTGCCAATGGTTTAAAAAGCCTGATTGTGGAAAATTTTGCAGGTGCGGAGCTTATTGCTGGAACAGCTACTGCGGGTATTCCACATGCTGCATGGGTTAGTGATTTACTAGACCTACCAATGTGCTATGTTCGTTCAAAACCAAAAGGTCATGGAAAAGGTAATCAAATTGAAGGTAAAGCTTCTGCTGGTCAAAAGGTTGTCGTTGTTGAGGATTTAATTTCGACTGGCGGCAGTGTTATTACAGCTGTGGATGCATTACGAGAAGCAGGCTGTGAAGTGCTTGGAGTAGTTTCTATCTTTACATATCAGCTTGCAAAAGGGGCTGAAATGCTGAAGGAAGCTGGAATAGCAGCTTATTCTTTAACTGATTTCTCGACACTTTCAGAAGTGGCTAAGGAGAAGGGGTATATCGAGGCAGCTGATTTAGATACACTTGTTGCTTGGAGAAAAGACCCAGCAGAATGGGGAAAACAACAAGCTTAGAATAGTATGTTGATGGAAAAGAGGATAAACCTCCCTGCTGGGGAAATTTATCCTCTTTTAATTTTGTCCTGGGCGGCGGGCAGGCAGTGACGAGGAATTGTGTCTAAAGTATGGAAACGGCAAACAAATCTGAAATTTGGCAAACAAATCACGAAACCGGCAAATAAATCTGAAATTTGGCAAACAAATC
>CALCRD010000444.1 GCA_937894355.1 uncultured Bacillus sp. | reverse complement strand
TTCCACTCCAATCAACATTGTGTGAAAAATCAACACTGAGCTTTAACACAGCATTGCAAAAAACCCCATCCAATATACTCAATCTTATCTTTACCTAATTTCATTAAACCTTTACAAACTCCCGCTTCCCACTCCATATTCCATTAATAATTCCATGCTATTCTATAAAAAAACATTAGGAGGTTTTCGCATGAAGCGTCCTTCGGTATTAATTCTTACTTCTAACTTTGGCAGCGACCACCAACAAATCGCCACCACCCTAGCCAAGAATCTCAACAGCCAAGGTTTTAATCCAGTTATTTCTGATTTATTTAATGAATCATTTCCCGTTATGGCAAATATAGCGCAAAAATGTTTGCAAAAAATTCATTCCATCAGCACAAGAATGTCCAACTGGTTCTACTTTGGAAATCAAAAGCTGCATGTTAAGGGGTTCATGCACCTGTCCCAATCTCTCAGCAAAAAGAGGTTACATTCGTTAATGAAGGAACACCGTCCTGTCTTTATCATTTCGACCTATCCCCTTCAGCAAGCACCTTCTATAAAAAATCATATTAATAATTGCATTCCGCTTTATACAATTATTACTGACTATCAGATCCATCCTTGTTCTATAAATCCCAATCAAAGCGCTACCCGTTATTTTGTTTGTTCTGATTCTGTAAAAAAAACATTATTAACCCACACGATAAAAGAAAAAGTCATAACCAATAGCGGAATCCCGCTGCGAACCAAATTTGAAAACACAAAATCACTTGACACCAGTTCAATTTATCAAAAATACTACCTATCTCCCCATAAAAAAATCATAACTGTACTAGCTGGTGCTCATCGGACATTGAATGACATTCGTGAACTTTGCCAACTTTTGCTGCAAAATCCTACCCATCAAATTGTAGCTATTTGCAAAAAAAATGACAGATTATTTGAGAAGCTTATTCCACTTGCCTATCGCTACCCAGATTCCTTCCGACTTTTGGAGGATGTAGAAGAGATTCATGAACTCTTGGCAATATCTCACTTCCTAGTCACAAAACCTAATGTAATAACCATTACTGAGGCTGCAGCATTACAGCTCCCATTGATTTTAACAAAGCCAACTTCCGTTCACGAAGCTGAAAATGCGCATTATTTTGCAGAAAAGGGAGCTGCAGTCACTTCATCATCCATCAAAGAAACGTATGAACATATAAAACAGCTATCGCGAAACAAGGTGCTAGTGGAAAAAATAAAAAACGAACTAGCAAAAATCCACCTAGAATCCCTCCCCCTCAACGCCCAAACGCGTCACCGCGCTGGGGGACTGTCCCCCAGCGCGGTGACGCGTTAGCTTGGTTACTTTCAAAAGACAAAAAGGTGCCTGACCCTCTTGTTTTGTTACTTAGTAACGAAACAGGGATCAGACACCTTGTTTTTATTTCAATCTACCAAGTCCAATTTGTGATAGAAAGTAACATTAATGTAGCTGCAGCTAATGCGAGATTTTTGAAAAAATGAGCTTTCTCTCCTGCTTTTGCCGTAGCGTCCTTAACCGTCCAAAAATTGTGCATAACGAAAGCTGCAACGACGAGGAATACTACTAGTAATCCAATTCCCCATTCCAGATAATAATTGGTGAGAACACTTAAACCTCCGGCCAATAACATTAAACCGGTTACAATGACTGAAAATCCTGGGACAGGAGCATGCTTAAAAGAAGCATACTGTTTCATACCTTGATACTGAAGAAAATGATTCAGGCCAGAATAAACAAAATAAAGACCAAACACTGCACGACCAATCAGCCATAGCCAATCCATACAGCCATCATCCTTCCTAAAGGTAAAATGTCTTACTACTAAGAATATATTCCCTATTTTTTGTTATAGACCGGAGATTCCTTGTCTTAGGAAATTAATAATTAACAGCAAAACCTTTACACAGCAACGCTTTAAAGCAATTAAACCCCTTTACCCCAGCCCCCCACACATCATACTACTTACTAGTCTTCATCTTTAATATCTCTATCCTCAGGAATCGGTTCACTCAAGTATTCTTCCACAAGTGATTTGTACTTCTCCATTTGTTTAATATGGGTATTAAACTGATCTTGATAGATTAATTCCTGCTCCCCATCATGAATCGTCCGAATCTTCCGCTGCTGAATAAGACGTTGGATTGTCGACACCGGCATATTTAAATATTCTGCTGTTTCTTTAATTGTCATGTACATTGAAATTCTCTCTCCCTCTCAAACCATAGCAAGAAGCGACCTCTTCCCTCACTCCTCAAAATTCTATATCAAACTGATTGTCAATTTTACCGAAATTCATCCATTAATTCAAGCTAAGCCACCCACGGAACCCCCTGGCGCCATAGTAGGATTCTGCGCCATTGTGGTACACAAACACAGTATCATAGCGCCGATCACAAAAGATTGCCCCACCAAGTTTTCTAATATTCGGAGGTGTTTTCACCCAGCTCGATGATTTAGTATCGAAATTGCCTAACTTCTGCAGCTCCCGGTATTGTTCTTCCGTTAACATCTCAATTCCCATGTCTGCAGCCATATCAATAGCACTGTTTTCTGGTTTATGTTGTTTCCGTGACTCAAGCGCTTCACGATCGTAACAAATACTTCTGCGGCCTTTAGGACTTTCCGCTGAACAATCATAAAAAACGTATTCGTCGCCCTCCTTGTTATCATAAACGATAACATCCGGTTCTCCGCCAGTTCTTTCCATTTCATAAAGCGACCACAGCTTTTCATCATTCGCTTCTAATTTTGCTTGCACTTCAGACCATTCAAGTCCTTCATGGCGATTCATATTTTTCGCAAAACGACCTTTCAATGTTCCGAGTATTTCTTCACGTTGTTCTGGTGACAACTTCCTTTGTTCAATATCCATACTAAACCCCCTCCTATAATATGTTTAAAGCTACCTTTGTAAAAACGCCCCATCATCACTTTCTTTCCAAGGGTTGTTCTTTAGCTTAGTATTTGCCTATTCAGTCATCAGATACACCATAAATCGTCCCTGTGACCACACAAAAAGTCTTGTTTCACCTATATGTTACACCAAAAGATTTATATATGTAAAAAAGCCCAATCTGGACGATTGGGCTCTAGCAATTTTGATTAGTTTAATACTGAATACCCAGAAATTTGTTAAATCTTCGACCCTCTCGCAACATGTCCTGCGGGAAAATAAATCAGAAAATCCCACATTCCAAAATTTTTATTTTTCCAATCTAATAATTAAATTACCCTTCAATTGCTTGATTAACTGATTCGATTGCGTGAATGACCGTTGTATCAAATAACGGAACATCAGAATCCTCTGGTTTCACTAATAATCCAATTTCTGTGCAACCTAATATTATTCCTTCAGCTCCATCATCCACCAACTTCTTGATAACCCTTTTGTAAAAATTTCTGGATGAATCTTGAATTTTCCCTAGACACAATTCTTCATAAATTACTTTATTTATCATATCTCGATCCGCTTGATTCGGTGTCAAAACCTTAATACCATATGACTCAATTCGCGCCTTATAAAAATCTTGCTCCATCGTATACTTAGTGCCAAGCAACCCAACCTTGCTTAACTCTAACTTTTGAATTTGCCTAGCTGTTGCATCAGCAATATGTAAAATAGGTACACTTACCTTTTCTTCAATAAAACCAATTACTTTGTGCATTGTATTTGTACAAATAACGATCATTTCAGCTCCTGCTTGTTCTAAAGAATGAGCAACATTACCTAATAATTTACCTGCACCTTCCCAATTACCTTCTGCCTGAAACCGTTCGATTTCTTCAAAGTCTACACTGTATAAAAGGCACTTAGCTGAATGTAAACCTCCTAATTTATTTTTCACTTGTTCATTAATAATACGATAATATTCCAGAGATGACTCCCAACTCATCCCGCCAATAAGACCAATAGTTTTCAAAAATAATCCCCCTATCAATATGAACATTATTTAACACGGATTCGTTCACGAACAAATCTTGCACATTACTATCTTCTATTTTCCTTTGCCATCAATTATAATTCTAGCAAACAGTTCACCTCTGAAATTGCCCTTAACCAGGTGTTGGTGCCCTGTAAAGTGAGGCTGAATGACATTCACCTTTAGTAGCTATATTTTTTTAAAGGAGTAGAAGAAATGATTTTACCATTATCCAATTCTGATAAAAGACGATTATTAACTCCAATAAAGCAAACCATTTTACAATACAAAATGATAGAAGCGGGTGATAGAGTAGCTGTAGGCTTATCTGGTGGTAAAGATAGTACAACTTTATTGTATATATTAACCATTTTGAGAAAACAGCTTCCATTTCATTTTGATTTAATTCCGATTTCACTTTCACTAGGCTTTGAGGATTTTGACATATTACCCTTAAAAAAATTTGTTAATGAACTAGGACTTGAACTCTATATAAAAGAAACGAACATTGGTCAAATTGTTTTTGATCATAAGAATGAAAAAAACCCTTGTTCCTTGTGTGCTAACTTACGAAGAGGGAACCTTTATAGTTATGCAACCTCATTAAGTTGCAATAAAATAGCTTATGGTCACCATTTAGATGATGGTATCGAGACCTTTTTCATGAACCTTTTTTATGGAGGAAAACTATCTGTTTTTAACCCCGTAACCTATTTGGATCGCACAAATATTACCTTAATTCGTCCCATGCTAGCTATTGAGGAAGAGACAATTATCAATTTTGTTAAAACAAAAGATATCCCGGTCATACATAACCCTTGTCCAGCTGATAAAAATACAAAACGCGAAGAAATGAAAGACCTTGTAAATACATTAAGTACTAAGTACCCACATTTGCGTAAAAAATTCTTGAATGGGGCTAAGAATATTCGGGAAAAGGATTTTTGGAAGATTGATTAACTATCCAAAGAAGTTAGTTACCTTTCTTAAATTTTAGTCTGGAAGTTATTCATTGGAAAGATTGTCAATCGCTTGAACAGCTAGTTCCAATGATTTAATTCTTCTTTCTAAAAGTGTTTTTTGCGGACTCCCTGCCTTTGACTTTGCATAAACGCTTTCAATTGATGGATATAAACCAGTAAGAACCTTGCGAGCTTCCGCTAAATCTTCCTTGGTGTAAGAATGAGGTTTTTGATTCCAAACAAATTCTAGCAGGGCTAAGCCGATGTTAAGTGCATTGAGTCGTCGCTTTACAAGGGTAGTATTTGCGCCTTTCTCAGACATCTGAGCCAAGGCCTTTTCAGATTTACTGATTGTCGACTGAAAGGATTTTATTGATTCCAATCTAGTTGCATTTGATACGGTTTCCATGTTATTGCTGCCTCTCTTTGTCTCAGTTTTATTTTACTTGATACTAAAAAAACCGTTTGCGGGTTAAGAACTTAATTTAATTAATCTTTACTTAACCCTATATTAAAAATAATGGCCATAAAAGGAAACAGGCAACTTCCAATTTCCGGATGTCACCTGTTTCCTTTTAGCCAAAAAAACTAACCTTCAATCTCCATTAACGCTTCTGCACATTTTATGCCGTCAACAGCACTGGACGTAATGGATAAAAAACTTGCTGGCTTTATCAAACATGATGCAGTTTTAACAGCTGTAGAAAGTTTTTGTTGAGGAAATTTCCATCAGTAAATTTATAGTTGATTGCCTTTTATAACTTTCTCCATTGTTTTTAAACTACGTTCAACTTCACCACTTACAAGTTCTATAAACGGATGAATATCCCCATTGTCCGCTTTCTCTAAAGCCAAGTAGTATTCTAATCTCTCTTCTTGGCGAATAATGGCAGGTGGATATCCAGCCTTCATCAAAATAAAGTTCATACAGAGTCTACTCACTCTCCCATTTCCGTGCTGCCTGATTAAAAACCCTAATGGTTTTATGACTATTAATTACTCACTATCATGAAAGTCAGTAAATAACTCACGAAGATAATCTCGTCGTCCATGTAAGATTCTATAAATAATAATTGAATCATCAATAATTTTATAAAAAAGCAAATATGGATGCACTACAATAAAGCGGAATCCTCGCTCAACAAGGAGATATTTTTCTTCTGAAAGGACAGAGCCAAAATTAGGAAAGTCAGTTAGGGAACTTATTTGAGTATTCAACTTTTCAAGGAGATTTTCAGCGGCAAAAACATTATCATGTGAAATATAGGAAAATATCTCATCCATATCATCAACAGCTGCAGGAGTATACTTAATTGCTTTCTTTGGCGGCATTGATTTTTCTCCGAATTGTTTTCATTACATCCTCATGATCCATTAATGCGGCTCCTTCAGCAACCTGTTTTTCTGCAACTAATAATTTTGACTGTAACCGGTTGCGCGCTTCCATTCTTCTAAAAGTTTCATGACTCATTACCACCAAATCAGCTTCACCGTTTCGAGTGAGTATGACAGGTTCATCTAGTTCATGACAAAATTTCGAAAATCCATTATAATCTTGTCTTATCGAAGTTGAAGGTTTAATATTCATAAATACCCTCCACATAACATTATTTTAACTATATTATAACAAAATTCTAAATATCTATGTTTGGTGAACAATAAATTACTGAAAAAAAAATTACATTGCCTAATCCAACTTTATTACCTTGACCGCAGTTATACCGTCTTTATACCAACCTGGAATCACTGTTTCTTAGGAAATTGTCACCTTAACACCCCGTTTGCTTCCCATACTCATTATTAATACAAACAGTCTACCCTCTAGTCAGTTTTTTCATCAAAAAGTAATCATTCGGCAACTACTCTTTCCCTTATTTCGCGGCAGACTCTAATTTTGCCTAAAAGTCGAATAACATTTTTCACCAAATTAATTTCAAGATAGAAATTGAAGTCTAAATCTAGTAAGATATCCTCATGAACATTTGATAAGGGGTTAAAAAAATGAGCGTATTAAACGTAAAAGATTTAAGTCACGGTTTCGGTGATCGTGCGATTTTTAATAATGTGTCCTTTCGCCTTTTAAAAGGAGAACACATTGGACTAGTTGGGGCAAATGGTGAGGGTAAGTCTACTTTCATGAATATTGTTACTGGGAAGTTGCAACCCGACGAGGGGAAAGTTGAGTGGTCACGAAAGGTTCGTGTTGGTTATTTAGATCAGCATGCAGTACTTCAAAAAGGTACTACGATGCGTGACGCTTTGAGTACTGCTTTTCAATATCTATTTGATGCTGAATCAGAGATCAATGAACTTTATGCAAAAATGGGTGATGAAGGTGCTGATATCGATGCCTTACTTGCCGAAGTTGGAGAGCTACAAGAAACCTTAGATAGTAATGATTTCTATCAAATTAATTCAAAAGTAGAGGAAGTTGCTCGTGGTCTAGGATTAGACGATGTAGGACTTGATCGAGATGTAGATGATCTTAGCGGTGGGCAACGTACGAAGGTTTTATTAGCAAAGCTTTTACTAGAAAAGCCTGAAATCCTATTACTAGATGAGCCTACCAACTATTTGGATGAACAACATATCGAATGGTTGAAGCGCTATTTACAGGTATATGAGAATGCATTTATCTTGATCTCCCATGATATTCCTTTCTTGAACAATGTTGTTAACTTGATCTATCACATGGAAAACCAAGAGTTGAATCGCTATGTTGGGGACTATGATAACTTCTTAAAAATATATGAAGTGAAGAAACAACAGCTAGAGTCTGCTTACAAGCGGCAACAACAAGAAATTGCTGATTTGAAAGATTTCGTTGCTCGTAACAAGGCAAGTGTTGCGACTCGTAATATGGCGATGTCTCGTCAAAAGAAGCTCGACAAAATGGAAGTTATTGAATTGGGGAAAGAGAAGCCAAAACCAGAGTTTAATTTCAAAGAAGCTCGTGCAGCTAGTCGTTGGATTTTCGAGACTGAAGATCTTGTTATTGGTTACAATGAACCACTTTCTCGCCCGCTGAATTTGAAAATGGAACGCGGACAAAAAATTGCCTTCGTTGGGGCAAATGGTATTGGTAAGACTACTCTTTTAAAAAGTATTCTTGGGTTGATTAATCCAATTTCAGGTAAAGTGGAACGTGGTGAATATCAACACATCGGTTACTTCGAACAGGAAGTTAAACAATCCAACTATAACACTTGTATTGAAGAGATTTGGGGCGAGTTCCCAAGTATGATTCAAGCTGAAGTCCGTGCTGCTCTTGCAAAATGTGGATTAACGACGAAACATATTGAAAGTAAAATCGAAGTCCTGTCTGGTGGCGAAAAAGCCAAAGTTCGTTTATGTAAAATTTTAAACACAGAGACGAATTTATTAATTCTAGACGAGCCTACCAATCACTTAGATGTCGATGCAAAGGAAGAATTGAAGCGTGCATTAAAGGCATATCGCGGAAGTATCTTAATGGTATCCCACGAACCTGATTTCTATCGTGAAATTGCCACCGATATTTGGAATTGTGAGGACTGGACTACGAAAGTGTTTTAAAAAAAGCTGTTTTCGTAAAGATTGTTGTTAAAATCTTAAACCCGATTTTAACTAGGTTAAAATCCTAAACCCGATTTTAACTAGGTTACAGCTATTTTGTAGCTTGAAAGTAAATTTGCAAGCTCTTTTCTCATAAATGTTGGCTGTTTTACTGTCTAAACGTAGTCTAAACACTTCGTTTTCATCTTTAAAAGCAACAAAGTTTGAGAATAGAGCCTAAAATAAAGATTATGGGGTACCCAATGAATAATAATTCACTTGGGTACCCCATCTTTTAATAAAAATATACTTTTAGCTTTCTTTTAAAAAAAGGCTCATCCAAACAAAAATTAATATGAGCTTTTATCTATTTCAATATCAATTTTGCAACAGCTTCCACGTGTGCGGAGTGTATGTGGCAACATATGGGTGCTGGTGAGATTCAAGGGAGCATATGACCGTTTCAGGTTATTTTTTCTCATCAAGGTCGTTCGTGGAAACATATCCACTTGCGCAATTACACGGTTATGTCTTAACCTGATACTGAATCTTTGTATACTTTCCCTTGCTTTCCCCGCTCTGTACCAATTGTCCGGATTTTTTGTCATA
>CALCRD010000443.1 GCA_937894355.1 uncultured Bacillus sp. | reverse complement strand
TTAAGAGGGCTTATTAAAGCTTGTGAAAAACGGCCTGTCGCTTTGAAGGAATTACAGGATATTACGATTGAAGTTGAAAAAGAACTTCGTAATCAAGGCGTATCAGAAATCAAGAGTGAAATGATTGGTGAAATGGTTATGGATAGGCTTGCTAAAATTGATGAAGTAGCATATGTCCGCTTTGCCTCAGTTTATCGCCAATTCAAGGATATAAATGTTTTTATTGATGAATTAAAAGAGTTAATAAAAAAAGAAAATTAAATTGAGCTAAAAAAGCCTTTAGCTCAATTTTTTTCTATTAAGCTAGAGAGAGGTTTGAGTTTTATGGCTCAGCATTGGCAAGAGTTAATCCCAATTGATCGCTATGTTGTGGCAACTAACGGTTTGTTACATGATTTTGATCGAAAAGTGCTCACTTTCTTGTATCAGCCATTAGTTGGAACAACAAGCTTTAGTCTCTATATGACGCTTTGGGCGGAGTTAGAGGAAAATCGGCTGTGGTCTGAGCAAAATTCCCATCATAGTTTGATGACTTTAATGGGATTAAATTTGAAGGAAATTTATGAAGCTAGACTCCGACTGGAAGGAATGGGGCTTATTACCACCTTGGTGCGAAATGATGAGGGCGAGAGGTCGTTCATTTATCAGCTACAACCACCACTCACCCCTGAACAGTTTTTTTTAGACGGAATGTTAAATATTTATTTATATCGTAAAATTGGTAAAAGTCAATTTGCAAGACTTAAACGGTTTTTTTCTGTTCAAACCACTAAATCCCATGAAGAATATAAAGATATTACCAGGGCTTTCCAAGATGTCTATTCTTCTGCATCACCAAGTGCCTTAAAATTTGATCCCAATACTGCTGAAGATTTTTCTCAAGAAAATGGGAATGAATTTGTCGGTAGAAGAACCCCTTCAGAAATTCAAATCGGCGGGAACCTGTTTAATTTTGACTTACTGACTGCAGGGTTGTCTGAATCACTTGTTCCAAAACAAGCTCTGACAAACAAGGTGAAGGATGCTATAAGTAATCTGGCCTTTTTATATGAAATTGATGCAATCCAAATGAAAAATATTGTCCTAAGTGCGATTACAGAACACAATGAAATCGATATAGAGGAGTTAAGGAAATCTGCTCGTGATTGGTATCAGTTTAATAATGAGGACCAACTTCCTTCGTTGGTTGATCGAACACAGCCTCCTGTATATATCACCGATAAAAAGGAAGAACCAAAAACCAAAGAAGCTGAGTTAATCAATTATTTTGAAACAAAATCACCGCGGCAATTATTGCGAGATATGTCCGGAGGCGCCGAGCCTACCAAGGGCGATTTGAAAATTATTGAGGATATCATGTTTCAGCAAAAACTTACTCCGGGTGTCGTAAATGTCCTAATTCAGTATGTCATGTACAAAACAGATATGAAACTAACAAAAGGATATGTTGAAAAAATTGCCAGCCATTGGGCAAGAAAAGACGTTAAAAGTGTTAAAGCTGCCATGGATTTGGCGATAAATGAACATAAAAAATACCAGCAATGGGCTGCTGGAGAAAATACCAATAAAAAAAGAACTTCGAAAAAACCGCTACGGACCGAATTGCTGCCTGATTGGTTTAGTGAACAAGATAATAATCAACCTGCTACACAAAAAGGTGAAGAAGATTCCGATTTCGCAGCCAAAAAACGCTTACTAGATGAAAAAATGAAGAACCTGAGGAAACAGGGGGGTGAATGATAATTTATGGAAAGCATTAACGAAACACTAAAAAAGTTAGGCAATAACGCTAATTTCCAAAAACGTTATCAGAAAATGCGGCATGAAATTAATAGTAATCCTGATGTATTGGCTTTTTTAGCAAAACACCGCGAGACGATTACTGATGAAATGATTGAGAGAAGCTTAATGAAGCTTTATGAGTACTCAACTCAGTGTAACAATTGTCGAAATTGTCCAGGTCTTGTCGGCTGTAAAAATTTACTAAAAGGCTTTCAGCCTGAGCTAGTGATTAGATTAAATTCAATAGAAATTCAATATGACCGTTGCCATCTACAAATTATGGATGAAGAGAAGCGGAAAAATGAAAAATTAATTCAGAGCATGTACTTTCCTAAGGATATTCTCCATGTCTCCTTTGAGGATATTGATTATAGTGCGGCCACGCCTGGCCGCTTAAAAGCTCTCGATAAGGCTATGTCGTTTGTTGCCAATTACACCTCCGGTATAAAGCAAAAGGGTTTGTATTTATACGGACAATTTGGGGTAGGGAAATCATTTCTGTTAGGGGCAATTGCCAATGAATTAGCCCAGAAAAAGGTTTCATCAATGATTGTTTATGTCCCAGAGCTTCTTCGCGAAATGAAAAATTCAATTGGCGATTCAACTTTAAATGAAAAAATTGAAAGAATAAAAAAACAACAAGTGTTGATGTTTGATGATATTGGTGCTGAAACGATGTCAAGTTGGACCAGAGATGAAGTCTTGGGACCAATTTTACAGTACCGAATGCTGGAGAACCTTCCAACTTTTTTTAGTTCGAATTTTGATTTTCATGAATTAGAGCATCATTTAACCTATAGCCAACGCGGTGAAGAGGAAAAAATGAAAGCCCGCAGGATTTTGGAAAGAATTAAATATTTAGCTGAACCTGTTGGTCTTGATGGACCAAATCGTCGGAATTAAAAGCTAGAGTCTAGCCAGTGAAATGTTTCACTGGCTATTTTTAAATGAGGGATCAGTACTGATAGTAGAATTGGCAGAGATCTTCTGGGTAAATTCAGAATAGAGCACGTTTCAGAGGAATTATCTACAATTTATTAATTTTCAACCGATTTGCTTGTAATGATTCTATTTTTGTCCAGCCCCCCATATACATAGAATCAGAGATTTCTATAAAAGGGGGGATTTGTTTGATTGAAATCCATTTCCAGCGGATAGAGGACGCTACACCTTTTTATCAATTGATAAAAAAGAATCTAGTATCCTCTCAGCCTGACAAAACAATTCTTCTTGATGAAGATCGAAATATAGTGGTAATTATGACAAATGAGCTTCCTGATGATTGCTTTTTTGAATTAAAAAAGATGTTTTTTGATTATATCCTACAAATTAAATGTGAGGACTGGTTTAGGGCACTCATTACTGAACAATATTTCTATACTGATGAAGAAGAAATCAGGCAAATACTTGATATCATCCATTCGATCTTAGAAGGGGAACGAGAAGACATTGCTATGTTTATTAAGGATATTGACATAAAGGCAGTCCTTAAGCACGCAGTTAACCATATTATGAAAAAGACAATCTCTTTTTCTTTTGATTCGTTTGTGAAATTCAGTTTACGACCGTTTAAAGATAAACTTGAAAAATATGTGGAGATTTCTATCGATGAATATAAAATGGAACAAGAATACCAAGTGTTCATTCAAACATTAAGGGAATTTATCTCCAACCGCTCCCCGAGGTTGAATAGTTTACATTTATTGTTCGACGAAGAAGTCATATTTTTCGATGAACAATTTTTAGAAATCAAGCGGATCGAACTAATAAAAATGATTGATCGAAAGTTATTATTTAATCATCCCGTTTATGTAGATTCAACAACCATTGCTCCACTATTGTCGATTGCACCTCAAGCAATCTATGTATATTCGCGGGAGCAAGATCAACCACTAATCCGAACGATAAGGAATATTTTTGAGGAAAAAGTTCTTGTTGACAATGTTTCCGTGTTTGAGGAGAGAAGGCATCTTTATTCACAAATAAAAAAAAGAATCCCTTGATTTTCCCAATAAGTCACACTATAATAACCTACATAATAACTGAAAAACATTATTTGTGATGATAAGGAAATGGGTATTCTTTTACGGTTTTTAGAGAGGGAAGACAAGGCTGGAATCTTCCTAACACGAATTGAGTGCTTACCACCTTTGAACTTTAGCTGTGAATGTGAATAAGACAATGCTATACGCAACCTTTTCACTGTAATAGTTAACGGAGCTGCCGTTACCAGAACCAAAGTCGTTTTCTGCTCTTTAATCGAAGCAGAAAAATGTGAACTAGGGTGGAACCGCGTGTTAACAACTCGTCCCTTCTATTGGGATGGGTTTTTTTGTTTTCATTTTAATGCACTAAAGCAGCGGGGGACAGGCCCCCAGTACGGTAATGTGTTAAAGGATTTTTATTTTGAGGGAGGAATTAACGATGGCAGATGTTGTGAAAATTACGTTTCCAGATGGATCAGTAAAGGAATTTCCTGTAGGAACAACAACAGAAGAAGTTGCTGCTTCTATTAGTCCGGGATTAAGAAAGAAAGCTATCGCAGGTAAAGTAAACGGAGAAATGTACGATCTTCGCCGTCCAATAAATGAGGATGGAGCGATTGAAATTGTCACTCCCGAGCATCAGGATGGATTAGAGGTGCTTCGTCATAGTACGGCTCATTTAATGGCTCAAGCGATTAAGCGTCTATATAAAGATCAAAACGTAAAACTAGGTGTTGGTCCAGTTATTGAAGGTGGCTTCTACTATGATGTCGATATCGACCAAGCATTAACATCTGAGGATCTACCACTGATTGAAAAAGAAATGACAAAAATTATCAACAGCAATATAGAAATAGTACGTGAAGAAGTAAGCCGAAACGAAGCGGTGCAAATTTTTAAAGGAATCGATGATGAGTACAAGCTTGAACTAATCGAAGCCATTCCTGAAGATGAAACGGTTACTATGTACAAACAAGGGGAATTTTTTGATCTTTGCCGTGGGGTTCATGTTCCATCAACTGGAAAGATTAAAGAATTTAAATTATTAAGCATTGCCGGTGCTTATTGGCGCGGAAATAGCGATAACAAAATGCTTCAACGGATTTATGGAACTGCCTTCTTCAAAAAAGAAGATCTTGCCGAGCATCTTAGACTTCTAGAAGAAGCCAAAGAACGTGACCACCGTAAAATCGGTAAAGAATTAAATATTTTTACTAACTCACAATTGGTCGGTCAAGGTTTACCGCTATGGCTACCAAAAGGTGCAACAATCCGTCGAATCATTGAACGTTATATCGTCGATAAGGAAGTTAGTTTAGGATACGATCACGTATACACTCCAGTTTTAGGAAGTGTAGAGCTTTATAAAACTTCAGGACACTGGGGCCACTATCAAGAGGATATGTTCCCAGTTATGGATATGGACAATGAACAACTAGTGCTACGCCCGATGAACTGTCCGCACCATATGATGGTTTACAAAAATGCTATACACAGCTACCGCGAACTACCAATTCGCATTGCTGAGCTTGGCACCATGCACCGTTATGAAATGTCTGGAGCACTATCTGGACTTCAACGTGTTCGGGGCATGACGCTTAATGATGCCCATGTTTTTGTCCGTCCAGATCAAATCAAGGAAGAATTCCAACGCGTTGTTAACCTTACTATGGAAGTATATAAGGATTTCAATATCAAAGATTACTCATTCCGCTTATCTTACCGTGATCCACAAGATACCGAAAAATATTTTGACGATGATGTTATGTGGGAAAAGGCTCAAAGTATGCTGAAGGAAGCAATGGATGAAATGGGCCTTGATTACTTTGAGGCAGATGGCGAAGCAGCCTTCTACGGTCCGAAGCTAGACATCCAGGTAAAAACAGCGTTAGGTAAAGATGAAACACTTTCAACTGTACAGCTTGATTTCTTGTTACCAGAGCGTTTCGACCTCACATATGTCGGAGAAGACGGCAAACAACATCGTCCAGTTGTTATTCACCGCGGGGTTGTATCAACAATGGAACGTTTTGTAGCCTTCCTAATCGAAGAATACAAAGGAGCCTTCCCAACATGGTTAGCACCTGTACAGGTTCAAGTGATTCCCGTTTCTCCTGAGATTCATTATGATTATGCAAAAGAAATTCAGGCTTCACTTAAAGCCGAAGGCTTCCGCGTGGAACTTGACGATCGTAATGAAAAAATCGGCTACAAAATTCGTGAAGCACAAATGCAAAAAATTCCTTATATGCTCGTTGTCGGTGATAAGGAAGTTGAAACAAAGTCTGTTAACGTAAGGAAATATGGCGAACAGAATTCCGAAACAATGACATTTATGCAATTTTCTGCTGACTTAAAAGCTGAAGTAAAGCAGTAATGGGGTATTTTTCCTTTTAGTAAAAAATAAAAAGGTCTTGCCAAAGCACGTATATTTTGTTAAGATTCTCTTTGTTGCTAAAAAAATAAATAAATCTCTGTTTGACACATTGTCAGTAATTGTGATATAGTTACTCAGGTGAATTGAATATGAGTTTGAGAAAAAGAAGAAGCACCCGCTTCTCACCTGATTGACGCTAAGACGCTGTCGGTAGGTTTACTGAAAATGGTTCTTTTAAATTATTTTCGTAAGTGTGGGTGTATTCACCCACACTTTTTTATTTGCTAAAAAAAAGCGGTTTTTAAGACTGCCGATTCAACTTTGAGTCAAATCGAAAGGTGAGATTCGTAGCTGCGGATTTCTTAAAAGTTCTTGATCCAAACGTTGTATTCGCTTAAATAACCTTGGAGGTGTCTAACTATTAGCAAAGACATGTTGTTAAATGAGGGCATACGTGCCCGTGAAGTTCGTCTAATTGACCAAAACGGCGAGCAATTGGGGATTAAAACAAAAGTTGAAGCTCTTGAGATTGCTGCTCGTGTTAATCTTGATCTTGTTCTGGTTGCTGCCAATGCGAAGCCACCGGTAGCCCGCATAATGGACTATGGTAAATTCAGATTTGAACAACAGAAAAAAGAAAAAGAAGCACGCAAAAATCAAAAGATCATTAACCTGAAAGAAGTTCGCTTAAGCCCAACAATCGATGAGCATGACTTTAACACAAAGTTACGGAATGCGATTAAGTTTTTGGAAAAAGGCGATAAAGTAAAAGCTTCGATCCGCTTTAAAGGTCGGGCAATTACCCATAAAGAAATTGGTCAACGTGTTTTAGTTCGTTTTGCGGAAGATTGCAAAGAAGTTGCAACAGTAGAATCATATCCGAAAATGGACGGCCGTAGCATGTTTATGGTCTTAGCACCTAAAAACGACAAGTAACAAGGAGGAAGCCCTAATGCCAAAAATGAAAACTCACCGCGGCGCTGCTAAGCGTTTCAAAAAGACTGGATCAGGTAAACTGAAGCGTTCACACGCTTATACAAGCCATTTATTTGCTAACAAATCTACTAAAGCAAAGCGTAAGCTTCGCAAAGGATCTTTAGTTTCTAAGGGCGATTTCAAACGCATCCGTCATTTATTAGACAACATCAAGTAATCTCGAACGAACGATTTATATAGTAGGAGGGAAATTACATGCCACGTGTAAAAGGCGGTACAGTTACGCGCAAGCGTCGTAAAAAAGTTATTAAATTAGCAAAAGGTTATTACGGTTCCAAACATATATTATTCAAAGTTGCCAACCAACAGGTAATGAAATCATTAATGTATGCATTCCGTGACCGTCGCCAGAAAAAACGCGACTTCCGTAAATTATGGATCACTCGTATCAATGCAGCTGCTCGTATGAACGGTCTTTCTTATAGCCGTTTAATGCACGGACTTAAGCTTGCTGGTATCGAAGTAAACCGTAAAATGCTTGCTGATCTTGCTGTGACTGATGCTCAAGCATTTGCTCAATTAGCTGAAGCAGCAAAACAACAAAACAATAAATAATTGACTTATTCAATTACAAAGGCCATTCTCAAAACAGAGGATGGCTTTTATTGTGCTTCCCCTGACCGGGCACTTCCGATTTAATAATAAGGAGGAATCTAAATGTCTAACGAAACAATCTTCAATTTGGCGTTAATATTAATCAATGTAATTGGCTTCTTCCTGATGGGGGAAGACAAACGGAGGGCAAGAAAGGGACGCTACCGGATTTCCGAACAAACATTATGGATATTTGGGACATTTGGCGGTGCAATTGCCATGACAATTGGGATGCGATATTTTCATCATAAAACAAAGCATATAGCCTTTAAACTGGGATTCCCTATCCTCTCCATCATTCATATCCTGTTATACTTTCAATTTTTCGTTAGATAAGATATCCCTAAAAAACCAGCGGATATGCTAAACTAACATCATGTATGAAGTAGCAAAAATACCATATTTATCAAGCTTGATTCACACCAGGTTTACAAAAGGGAATGATTTTATGGATGGAAATTATCTTTTATATCTTTGCTTCTCCTATTTATTAGGCAATATCATGACCGGTTATTTTGTGGTTAAAACGCTGGGAAATAAAGATATACGGGAGCAAGGGAGTGGCAGTGTAGGAGCGAGAAATGCCGGGAGGGTTCATGGTAAACCAGCATTTATTTTTACGTTTTTAGGAGATGCCCTCAAGGGAGTGCTAGTCATTCTCCTAGCTTCCTACCTCCATTTTTCAGATGAAATGGCACTATTGGGATTGACCATGGCGATTTTAGGTCATATTAAGCCCGTTATGTTGGGTTTTAAAGGTGGAAAAGGGATTTCAACTTTCATTGGTGGAATGATAATATTTGAACCAATTATGATCCCCGTCATCATCATGAGTTTTTTATTACTATACATACTGCTAAAAAGCTTCACCTTTGCAGGACTTACTGCATTCCTGCTTTTTCCAATCACCCTGTTCTATCAGGACTATTCTGTGTTAAGTTGCCTTTTGGCAATTGGAATGATAGCCATGCTCTACCTGGCACATACTGAAAACATTATGGAAAGGCTGAAGAAAATTGAGCGAAAATCATAATTACCTATTTAAAATAGCTAAACATGAACATGAGTTTCAGCAAATCCATCGCTTAAATTACCAAACCTTTGTCAAAGAAATCCCTCAACATAGGCAAAACCAAGAGGAAATGTTAATCGACCCATATAACAGCGAAAACACCTACATAATTTGTTTAAAAGACAATCAAGTTGTCGGAATGATAGCTGTCCGCGACAAGCGCCCCTTCTCATTGGGTCAACTACCTACTACCCTAAAGGGTAGAGGCTTGTAAAAGCCTAGTTGATTAGT
>CALCRD010000442.1 GCA_937894355.1 uncultured Bacillus sp. | reverse complement strand
TGATTTGACTCCGCACGATAAAATGCTTTGGCATTTTAGAGGAGTCTGCGTGTCTTCCGCTCCAATCAACAATGTGTTCAAAACAAAAACAACATTTATCATTTACTGAGGCTTTTAGTAAAAGGCTCTCTTATTAAGATAAAATATCTTGATTAGAGAGCCTCTAGTGTTCTAGTCAGCGCAAGTATTGATGTAACACCAAAGTTTTATTTCAATTCAATTAGACAACTCTCAATTGCTAGAGAGATTTATTTTTACAAAAATGAAACTTTCAACTTTAGGGCTATTTCTTTCAGGTAATCGGCGAGTTAAGTTCCTTAAGTGAAGGATTTGCTTATACATTTGCCTTTTGTTGGGTTTGTTGACTTGCTTTTAGGGCTTGGTCTAAATCAGCTAATATGTCTTGGATGGCTTCTGTACCTACTGACAAACGAACCAATTCTGGGCTAACCCCTGCGTTACGTTGTTCAGCTTCTGAAAGCTGTTCATGTGTTGTGCTAGCAGGATGGATGATTAGAGATTTTGAGTCACCGATATTTGCTAGATGTGAGAATAGCTGTACAGAGTCAATTAATTTTTTCGCTGCTGCTTTGCCGCCTTTAACACCAAATGTTAAAATTGCCCCCTGGCCGTTTGGTAAATATTTTTGCGCTTTGGCGTATGAAGGATGATTGCTTAAGCCGGAATAACTAACCCATTCAACTAGCTGATGGTTTTCTAAATACTTTGCCACTTTCAATGCATTTTCACTATGACGCTCTAGACGTAAATGTAAGGTTTCTAAACCTTGTAATAGTAAAAACGAGTTAAATGGAGATAGTGCTGAGCCTAGGTCACGAAGTAGTTGGACACGAGCTTTAACGATGTAAGCTGCTGCTCCAAGTGCTTCTGAGTAAACTAAACCATTGTAGCTTTGATCTGGCTCAGTGAAGCGTGGAAATCTTCCGCTTGCTGCCCAATCGAATTTTCCGCTATCAACAATTACCCCACCAATTGCAGTACCATGTCCACCAATAAATTTAGTTGCTGAGTGAACCACGATATCGGCACCATGTTCAATTGGTCTTAACAAGTATGGACTAGCAACTGTGTTATCAACAATTAATGGAATCCCATTAACATGTGCGATATCGGCAACTGCCTGAATATCTAGAATATCACCTTTAGGATTGCCAACTGTTTCTGCGTAGATGGCCTTGGTTTTTGCCGTAATCGCCTTGCCAAAGTTTTCTGGGTTCTCTGGATCCACGAAATGAACTTTAATCCCAAGTTGTGCTAATGTGGAAGAAAATAGGTTATACGTTCCGCCATATAAACTACTAGAGGCAACAATCTCATCTCCAGCTCCAGCGATGTTTAGAATTGCGAATGTTGTGGCTGCTTGGCCAGATGAAACTGCTAGTGCGCCAATCCCACCTTCAAGTGCAGCAATTCTTTTCTCGAAAACATCTGAGGTAGGATTCATAATACGAGTATATATATTTCCGGGTTCACTTAAGTTAAATAGATTAGCAGCATGGTCACTGTCTCTAAATCCAAAAGATGTCGTTTGGTAAATCGGTACCGCCCGAGATAAAGTTGTTGGATCAAGCTCCTGACCTGCATGAATTGCTTTTGTTTCTAAACGTTGTCCTTGTTCAGTTGACATTTGAATTCCTCCCCTTATTTAAAACCGACTAATTTTATATGATTAATTTGTATTAATTATTAATATAAACTATTTTCATTTTTTGTCAATGGAATATTTTTATTTTTTAAAAAATTTAGGTTGTTTTTTAAACCAGCCAGAGCATCTCCACAACAGGAGATTCGCTTTATTAGCAGTTGATTTTTTTTATGATATCAACGACTTGTGATGTATTTCTTCATATATCGAGCTCCAGGAACGTTTTGAAAAATAAATCGGAATCCCTTGTGCATGTGCCTTACGTTTAATAATTCCTGCAAGGTTGTGGTTAATAAAGTCAGTTAATACTAAAATCAAATCAACTTTCCTTGGAATTCCATTTTTTATCGTCTGTGTTTTCCTACCACTTAAATGCATCACTTCGTTAAACCCTTCGCCCTCTAACCTTTTAGTGATTTTCCCGAGATTATCACCACCAATAATTAACATTGACTTCATCCCCGTCTCCTCCTCGACAATTAATACATTAAATATTTTCTTAATAATTAAAATAATAATATATATTATTCATACCTGTCAACTATGAATTAAAAGAGACAAGGGGACGGTTCTCCTGCTCTTTCCCTTGGAAAGAAGCAAAAGAACCGCCCCCATGCTTATCTTTCTTTAATTTGTTCGCGAATTTTTTCTAGTTCTGTTAGTGATAGTTCGCTTAATGATTGTTTTATTTCTTCTTCAATTTGCTGTCTGTTGCTTTCTCGATAGCTGTCCCACCAATCTCGGAGCCCTTCTGTATTGTTTAACAGGTATTCGATATCAATCTCTTCTACTTCTTCATCAGAAAGATAATTTAGTACAGTTGCTAACATTCGATTAAGGTCAGAAATTTCAGCATCGTTTTTTTCATTATTAGGTAATTGCTCTTCGTGTAATTCTACTTCCTCATCCGTATCCGTCACTTCAACGACCGGTGCTGCTTTTCGTGGCATCGTATCCTCCTACTCATTCCCTTTAATAATTGTATTTTTAGTATTTCCTTAAAAATTTAACCTATTAATGATTTACCTGGATTCTCCAAATCATCCCAGGTGACAGAAGAACCGACCCTCTATCCTCGTCATATACTATAGGGAATCCTACTTTGAGAGGAGAATTTTTTTGAGTTTAGAGTTATTCAAGCTATTAAGAGGCGTTGTAACTGCGGATTCGATGTTTGCAACTAATACTGTAGGATCGACCATTGCAACTGTAACTGCTGGCACTAATGTCCCCCTTCCAAATAACCAAAGTTTAAGTAGTTTTACTGTTGATGGGGCAAATCAAATCTTCACCGTTCCGGTTTCCGGACGATATTTAATTTCGTATCACATAAACACAACAGCTGCCATTAATATTGGTACAAGACTAATATTAAATGGAAGTACCCCGATTGCTTCAACAATCTTAGCAGCTTCAGGAAACAAAAATACTTTTTCAACAAACTCAATCTTATCGCTAACAGCAGGGAATACCATCGCTCTACAACTTTTCGATTTTAATGGAAACGTTACTTTACTAGGTGGTGGGGCAACCGGTGCTTCTTTAGCCATTGTACGCATTACCTAGCCATATACATTGCGCTAAATCTTCCCCTACGCCAAAAAAGGGCTGTCCAATTTTTGTTTCTAGGATTATTTTGTCCAATCCCTACGAAAAAATTGGAATAGAATATGGTAGAAACCTAGAAGGGGGGACAAAAAAATGGCACTCCAAATAATGAAACTCTTTGTAAGCGCTACTACTACAACAACTACAGACCCAGCAGACACAAGATTCTTTTTCGTTACAGATGTAGCCACAGCTGCCGGAGGAACTTTATCAATTGATGCAGCATCTTTTTTCCAAGACAATGGTGATGCAGTTGTCGAACTGCCAGCATTAGAAGTAGACAATAGTTACTTTAATGTGTTTGTTAATGCTGTTTTACAAATGGAGGGTATCTCAGCCTATACTCCGGGTATAACAGGTGTTGGTTCTTTAGACATCACTGTACCATTAGGTGGAGATGGAATTCCACTAGGAACACCTATTGTTCTAGAAGTGGTCAACTTCATACCTACATCGACTACGACAGTAGAAACTTAATTCACACCTCAAAAAGGGTCCGAATTTGGACCTTTTTTTAATATAGTAAGGCTCTTTTCTCAAACATTGTTGCTTTTAAAGATGAGAATGAAGTGATTAGACTGTAAAACAGCAAACATTTTATGAGAAAAGAGCTCGCAAATTATCTTTCAAGCTACAAAATGGGTGATATCTAGTTAAAATCGGGTTTAAGATTTTAACAACAAACTTTACGAAAACAGCCTATAGTAAATAACCCTCTTCTATTTAGCCATTATTTTGCAAAATAACTATTA
>CALCRD010000441.1 GCA_937894355.1 uncultured Bacillus sp. | reverse complement strand
AATACAATTAGTGAATTATTCCCGGTGTTACGACATCTTATTTTTGGAGAATCAGTGGCATTTATGTATATTGGTCGGGCAGCAGTGGGAACAGCCATTGAACAATGTGCAACATACCAATGCTACGATGAGTTAGGAACAGCTCAATTACTTACCCGTATCTGTCTTGAATTAGAGGAACAAAATCCAACCATCCTTCAAGATGGGAAACAAACGTGGATGGAAGATAAAAAGTATCAAAAACTTCGTGCCCTTACTGAACGCTTAATGGTTACTTGGGATTGGGCCGAAGCTATGGTAGCGACTAATTTAGTGCTTGACCTAATCCTTTACCCGTTATTTTTCGAGGAAATGACAGCGCTTGCAAGTAAGAAGGGCGTCATGGGATATATGGCCTTTAGTCAGTTTTTCATGGAAATGGCCGAATACGAAAAGAACTACACGTATGAACTGGTAAAAATGCTGTTAGCAGATCGACCAGAAAATAAAGAAATTCTACAGTCTTATATAAATAAATGGTTACCAGAAGTGATTGAGGCCATCACTCCTACACTTGCTATTTTTGATCTTGATGGAACAGGAATAAATGGACAAGATGCTCTTAACCGGGTTTTAGATAAACATGTGAAGCCTGTTTTAGTAGATGGATTACAACTATTGCCTGAACTAAAAATTGAACAGACTGGAGTTGAAGTGAAATGACAAAAATAGACGAAAAAAACAGATATGTTGGTTTAGATTTAACCGCAGGGGATGTAACTGAAGTCATTATTGATGCGGTTCAACAGGATAATGAAAATGTAAGAGTAACTCGCTTTCCAGGATATATAAAACTTGAAGCAATTAATAAATTAGTCATAAACAAAGATTCTGTGGAAGAGATACTTGGTGAAAATTGGGAAACAGAAGACCTTCAAGCAGTTGTTACATCTTATTATGGCTTTATGGGCGAGTGGGACGATGATCATATCGTAATTCAATGGGAAAACGTGTAGATGGGGGGAGCAAAGGTGAAAAAGAAAAAACGAGGATTAAAAGAACAGTATAACTTGTTGACTAGAGATTTAAATTGGGAACCTACTTATGTCTCTAGGGAGGAAATGTATCCTTACACAACTTTCGAAGGAATAAAAATCCACGACTGGGAACGATTTGAGGATCCTTTCCGGGTTACGGTAGAAAGCTATGTACGAATTCAAGCGGAAAAAGAACGCAAATTCCATGCTATCCGCGAAAATATTAATGTATTACAGAGTCAGTTGGATATTAGTGATGCACGCTGGCTGGAAGCAATGAAATTGTTTTCAGGGGTGGCATTTAATGGCGAATACAATGCCCATAGAATCTTCCAGTACGTAGCTAGACATGTTCCAATTTCAGCTATTCGTTTCGCTGCGATTACCCAATCGATGGACGAGCTTCGCCACGTACAAAATGAAGTACTGATGTTCAACAATTATAATAAATATTTTTCAGGCTTTCATAGCTGGAAACAGGTGTCTCATCGCCATTGGCTAATGTCTGTTATTAAGTCTTTCTTCGAAGATGCCCAATCTGCAGGTCCTTTTGAAGCACTGGCAGCGATTGCTTTTGGCTTCGAGGTTGCTTTTACCAATATTCTTTTTGTAACGATGGGTTCTACTGCTGTAGCCAATAATGACCATTCCTATGCCAGCGTAGGCTTTACTTCCCAATCCGATGAATCTCGTCATATGACGCTGGGGATGATGGCGCTTCGGGCAATGCTAGAAGAGGATCCGGATAATGTTCCAATTGTACAAGGCTGGCTGGATAAATGGTTCTGGAGATCCTACCGTGCTTTTACGGCAGTTGCCTATATCCTCGATTATATTGCTCCAAATAAGGTAGTGTCTTGGAAAGAAGCCTATGAAATGTACATTGAAAACCAATTATTGGATGGATTATTTAAAGACTTAGAAGTTTATGGAGTGCGCAAACCAAAATACCACGAACAAGCTGTTGCCGAAAAAGAACATCTATCACATGCAGTATCGTTTATTCTATACCGTGTTCCTCATGTAAACTTCTTCCATACATTTGCACCTACAGATGCTGATAAAAAATGGTTTGAAGAGAAATATGAGGATTCTTGGAAAAATATCTGGTCCAAAAAATGGGAGGAATATGAGGATCCAAGCTTTAAGCGGGAGTATCCTGGCTTACCTATGCTTTGCCAAACCTGTCAATATCCTATGATTTTCCCAGAACCGGATGATATTAGTAAAACAGCTTTCCGATCAAGTGAATATGAAGAGGAAACCTATCATTTCTGTTCTGATGGCTGTAAAGACATTTTTGATCATGAACCTGATAAATACAAACAGGCCTGGATGCCGGTTAATGAGATATTGAATGGGAATTGTGGACCATTAGAAAACTTACATGAGTATTGGGGAATAGAGCCGGACGACGGTGGGGATTATTACGAATCGTTGGATTATGAGAATTTCCAGAAGTGGAAAAAAATGCGAGCCTAAGGACTTAAAAGGAGGGAAATCAAATGATATTTGTTTATGTCTATGAACAAGGAAATCCACCGGCCCTTTGCCTTCCAGTCAATCCGGAAAATAAATGGGCTGAGTTTAAAGAAGTTATCAGAAATAATTATGATATTAACCCTGATGAAGTGGGAATGACATATTTTGATGAGCCATTCCAACCTCAGGATGAACAATCACTAGCGGAGTTAGGTATTCGACACAAAGGCCTTTTGAAACTATTAAAGTAATGAGAAATAGATTAATAGCCATGTGAGCAAGGCAGGTTTTCCGATTACGATCCATCATGAACTTTTTACCAATTCAGTCAGTATTAATTAAATGAAAGGAGGAGAATGCCTTTGACACACCAATTAACAGTAGAGCCAATGGGAATAACAGTTGGATGTGCCGAGGATGAAACCATCCTTGAGGTTTTATTGGCAGAAGGGGTTAAGGTGAAAAATCTATGCCGTTCAGGCAGATGCGGAATGTGTAAGTGTCGTATTATTTCTGGAGAAGTTGATCATGGGAATGCCGGGACAGATGCATTGATGGAAGAAGAGAGAGAGGAGTACGCTCTCCTTTGTACGGCATCACTTTTAACCGATGTAGAAATTGAAGTTGAAGAAAGCATTTTTTAAAAGAAAGAGGGAAAGCCATGTACTTTGTGTGCAAAGATCATGTTATTGATGGGTTGAATGTTATCAGTATCCCTCATGTTCGAAAATTAAAGAATAGTAGCAATTGTAAATGTAGCTTTTGTGAAGGAAAAGCACATTTTAAATTGTATCATCTCTATTGATTTGAAGAGTGTGAGGAGGAAAATCAATGAATAGATTTGAGGCTGATGACCATTTTTTATACGAATTACGAGATGGTTTGGAGCATGATGCAACTTTAGTCTTTGACCTTTACCAATCAAAAAAGGTGGATGCCAAATTGTTTGAACTCGGGAATCAAGGGATAACAATCGAAGTCAATTGGAAAAAGTATCAACAAACAGAATTTATCTCCCTTGATCGCAGAGAAGCAGATGAAATCGATACTTTTGTCTGGGCTTTTGCAGACTTTGAATGGGTTGTCATTGACAACGATGAACGTCAACAATTACAAAATCGTCTCTATGAATTAAATGATATGGTTACAGTTTAATCTTTTGAATCCAAAGAGAATTTCATATTAATAGATTACCAATGTAGGGGGAAGCAATATGACAATTATGCGTTTAGGAAGAGTTCAAATTCGAGTTCCTGAGTGGGAAAAAAGTATTGAGTACTACAAAAATGTAATCGGATTAATTGAAACAGCAAGAGATGAAGACCGTGTTTATCTTAAGGCTTGGGATGAATATGACCACCACAGCGTTATTTTAGAAAAAGCCGATTCTGCAGGGTTAGACCATTTAGCATTTAAAGTGAAAAATGAAAAGGATTTAGCGATATATGAGCAAAAATTAATGGATTACGGATTAGAAGTGGACCGCATTCCTGCAGGAACTAGAATTGCCGAAGGGGAAGCAATTCGTTTCCAAGTCCCAACAGGGCAATATGTTGAACTCTATCACCAAATTGAGGTGGTCGGGAACGGTCTGTCAACTGAAAATCCTGATCCATGGCCGGATGGTCTTGTAGGGATGCAACCTCCGCGACTTGATCACCTGTTAATTTCAGGGGATGACGTAGAAGGAACCACTAAATTATTCCAGGAAGTATTTGATTTCGGAATGAGCGAGCGATTGATGATGGAAGATGGCGAAAGTTATTTAGCAACCTGGCTATTCTGTACCAATACGGTGCACGATATCGCCATCATCAAAGGCCCGGATAAAGGGTTGCACCATATAGCTTTCTTTTTAGATGAGTGGAATGATGTCCGAAAAGCAGCAGATATTATTGGGAAAAATAAAGTCGCAGTCGATAAAGGTCCTACGCGTCACGGTATTACCCGAGGAACAACGATTTACTTCTTCGATCCTTCTGGAAACAGAAATGAAGTATTTTGTGGAGGTTATATCACTCACGCAGATTTCCCAACGATTACTTGGACATTTGACGAAATTGGCAGCGGTGTGTCTTTCTTCGATAAAGAAGTCAATGAAAGGTTTACATCAGTATTCTCTTAATCTGATATCTAGGCGGTGAATAGCGTAAATGGGTCCTTATAAAATTCATGTACAGCCTGATGACCGCATGATTTCAGCAAAAAAGGGTGAATCGATTCTTGATTCAGCCTCTCGAAACAAGTTGAACATCAAAGTGGGTTGTAAGGGTGGCGGATGCGGAATATGCAAGATTCAAATTATTAATGGTGATGTAGAACGCGGAATTACGTCCCGTTCCGCTCTCTCCTACAATGACATTGAACAAGGATATGCACTCGCATGTAAGACTCAACCCATCGGAGATATCGTGATTCAATATAAATAAAGATATTTATGATAAAAAATGGTCGGCGAAGAGAGAAGTTTTTTTCGCCCTATTTTTTTACACAAATGATGTATGCCTAGTGAAAATGTATGTTTAAGGAGGAGAGCGAAAAATGGTGAAAATTAAAGCAGCCATTATCGGTTCCGGAAATATTGGAACTGACCTAATGTACAAATTAGAACGGAGCGAAGTTATTGAGATGTCAGCAATGATTGGGATTGACCCCCAATCAGATGGCTTAACAAGAGCAAAGGAAAGAGGGTATCTTACTTTTTCCAATGGTATAGACGCCATCGTAGAAAATCCCGACATCGCCGATATTGTATTTGATGCTACCTCGGCTTACGCTCATATTAAACATGCAAAAATCCTTAAGGAATTGGGGAAATTGGCTATCGATTTAACTCCAGCAGCGATTGGACCGCTACTCAGCCCAGGGGTAAATATGGGTACCAATATGGAAGCAAACAATGTGAATATGATTACTTGTGCTGGTCAGGCAACTATTCCAATGGTATACGCAGTAAACCAAGTTGCAGATGTCGCTTACGGGGAAATCATTGCAACGGTATCAAGTGTTAGTGCTGGACCTGGAACCCGTGCTAATATCGATGAATTTACCCGAACCTCCAGAAGTGGAATTGAAAAAGTTGGAGGTGCCGATGTCGGGAAGGCAATTGTCATCTTAAATCCTGCGGACCCTCCGATGCTTATGAGAGACACCGTTCATTGTGAAGTGAAAAATATGGATGAAGCGAAAATCCGAACAGCGATTTATGATATGGAAAAAACAGTACAGGGATATGTGCCAGGATATAAATTAATCCAAGAACCAATATTTAATGGCCATGTCGTTAGCATTTTCTTGGAGGTAACCGGTGCAGGGGATTACTTCCCTCCTTATGCAGGTAACCTAGATATCATGACAGCTGCGGCTGCAAGAGTCGGTGATGAATTTGCCCGCCAATTGTTAAGCAAGCGGGGAATAGTAGCGTAACAGCAAAGAGAATGGAGGAGAGAAAATGATGAGGAAAAGTGAAAAACCGATTAAAATTACCGAGGTTAGCTTGCGTGATGGCAGCCATGCCCTTAACCATCAATTATCCGTGGAAAATGTTCGTAATGTAGTTCGTGCGTTGGATGATGCGGGCATGCATTATATTGAAGTATGTCATGGTGATGGACTTGGAGGGTCAACCCTACAGTATGGAAGATCTCTCGTTAATGAGATGAAACTAATAGAAGCAGCAGTAGATGAAACGAAAAATTCTACGATTGCCGTATTACAAATTCCCGGAATTGGAACGATTGATGAGCTAAAACAAGCCCGTTCGCTTGGTGCAGGTTTAGTGCGTGTGGCTACTCACGTAACCGAAGCGGATGTTTCGGCACAGCATATTAACATTGCCAGAGAATTAGGGATGGAGACAATCGGATTTTTGATGATGGCTCACTCAGTATCAGCCGAAAAATTGGTAGAACAAGCGAAAATGATGGAAAGCTATGGTGCCGAAGCAGTTTATGTGACCGATTCAGCAGGAGCCATGACACCTGAAGATGTCAGAGTTCGGGTGGCAGCTTTAAGGAACAGCCTCTCATGTGAAATCGGCTTTCATGCGCATAACAATATGTCCCTTGCTGTGGCCAACTCCCTTACAGCCATTGAAGAAGGGGCAACAAGAATCGATGGCAGTGTGCGTTGCTTAGGAGCAGGTGCAGGGAATGCCCAAACAGAGGTGTTGATTGCTGTCCTTGATAAGTTAGGCCTTAATCCGGGTATTGATTTATATAAAATGATGGATTTAGCAGAAAATATCGTGGGTCCTTTGCTACCAAGACCACAGGAAATTGGAAAAAACAGTCTAACTCTTGGGTACGCTGGCGTTTATTCTAGTTTCTTGCTTCATGCAGAAAAAGCAGGCAAACGTTATGGAATTGATCCCCGTGACATTTTAATCGAGCTTGGACGGATGAAAGCGATTGGCGGTCAAGAAGACATGATTACCGATGTGGCTTTAAAGCTTTCTGAGTCCTTGCAAAGAGCTTAGCGAGGGAAGGATTATATTAGCTATTTAGGTGAATTTCCCCTTACCCTTTTGGAGATTTTACCTTTCATAGCACAACTGGCAGATAGACTGCTGGTTGTGCTTTATTTTATTAAGGCTGTTTTCGTAAAGTATGTGGCTTTTAAGAGGTTTTGTATTCCCAGTACTCAATATGCCCGATAATAAGAAGTTTACATTCTATCAATCTTACACATCTTTCCTCCTACTATAGTAGCACTTCTAGTAAAATATCCTAAAAAAGAAATTGTTGGTAATATGCTTGGCTAAACTATCATATATCCTAATAAATGCATTGTTTAAAATTGAGCAAAGTCTAAAAGGAGGACATTAAATTGCATATCCTGGTTTGTGTCAAACAAGTACCTGATACGAAAATCATTAAGATCAATCCCAAAACCAACACACTAGATCGTCGAAGTGCACCAGCGATATTAAACCCATATGATTCGCACGCTGTACAGGAAGCAGTCCGGATTAAGAAATTAGTGGGTGGGACCATATCTGTATTATCGATGGGACCACCTCAAGCAACTGCAGTTATTAAAAAAAGTATTGAAATAGGTGCAGATAAAGGTTATTTAATCTCTGATCGTGCCTTTGCTGGGGCAGATACACTCGCAACTAGTTACGCCCTATCAAAAGCAATTGAACGAATATCGGAGGAATTCCCCGTAGACCTAGTGATTTGCGGAAAGCACGCTATTGATGGTGACACTGGACAAGTTGGTCCCGGTATTGCCCGAAGGGTTAACATTCCCCCAATCACGAACGTAATTGAGGTAACAAATGTAAATATGGATGAAAAAACGATGAGGGTAAAAAGGAAAGTTACCGCTGGTTATGAACTTATTGAAACGATGATTCCTTGCTTGTTAACCGTTGAAAAGGAAATTAATGAAATTGAATATGCACCGATGCAAAATATGATCAATGCAGCCAGGTTTGAACCGATTATTTGGTCTGTGAATGATCTTCATAATGTTGATAAAGCTCAGTTAGGCCTTAAAGGGTCACCCACAATCGTTGGCAAAATGTTTACCCCACCTAAACCAGAAGGCGGGAAACGAGTAGAAGGTACTGCAGATGAGCAAGTAACCCAATTATTGACCGTACTAATGAAAAAGAAAGATTTATTTCAAATCAAAACTGCCATTGATTAGCGAGGAGGAGAAGGAATGAGTGACCATAAAGGTGTTTGGATTTTTATCGAACAAAGAGACGGTCAAATAGAGGGTGTATCGCTTGAACTTTTAGGAGAAGGAAAGAAACTTGCAGAAAAGCTAGGAGTTCCGCTTAGTGGAGTGTTATTGGGGTATGAGATTAAAGCTTTAGCTCAAACGGTAATTTCTTATGGAGCCGATCAGGTTTATGTCATTGATAACCCAGTATTGAAGGATTATCGAACTGAATCCTACATGAAAGGCGTCATTCTACTTGCCGAAAAATACAAACCAGAAATATTTTTATATGGAGCTACACCGAATGGAAAGGATTTGGCAAGTGCTGTAGCTACTGATTTAAGTACCGGCCTAACGGCAGATACGACCATGCTGGATGTAGCTGTAGAAACTAGGCTTCTTGAAGCCAGCAGACCGGCATTTGGTGGAAATATCATGGCAACGATTCTCTGTAAAAAACATCGCCCGCAAATGGCAACGGTTCGTCCAAAAGTAATGAAAGCTTTAGAGCCTGATTTAGAAAGACAAGGAAAAATAATCGAAGAAGCAATCAATCTATCAGAAGATGAAATGCGGACAAAAGTACTGAAAATAGTTAAAGAAGTTACAAAAAGGGTAAATCTAGCAGATGCTCACGTAATCGTGGCTGGTGGCAAAGGCTTGGGAGATATTCAGAATTTTAAACTGATTCATGAGCTTGCTGATACAATCGGGGCAACTGTTGCCGGATCTCGTGATGTCGTTGAGGCTGGCTGGTTACCACACGAGCAACAGGTTGGTCAGACGGGTGAAACGGTGACGCCAAAGATTTATTTTGCTATTGGTATTTCTGGAGCGATTCAGCATATTGTCGGAATGAAAAACTCCGAATTCATTATTGCGATTAACAAGAATCCAAATGCGGCCATCTTTGATGTTGCTACATACGGAATTGTTGGAGATGCTTTAGAGATACTTCCAAAGCTAATCAAACAATTTAAGGAAATCCGTATCGAAAAGGGGGGCGAAGTCAGCTATGCCGGAAAAATTTGATGTAATTGTAGTCGGTGCAGGACCTGCAGGAACAGCATGTGCCTATACTTGTGCACAGAAAGGTTTAAAGGTGTTGCAAATTGAACGGGGAGAATATCCAGGCAGTAAAAATGTTATGGGTGGAGTCCTATACCGAAAACAAATGGAGGAAATAATTCCTGAATTTTGGAAGGATGCCCCCTTAGAAAGACCAGTAATTGAACAAAGGTTTTGGATGATGGATAAGGAATCGGTTGTTTCATTCGGTTATAAAGGGCTGGAATGGGGAGTGGAACCATACAATAATTTCACCGTCTTAAGAGCAAAGTTTGATCAGTGGTTTGCTGAGCAGGCTGTAAAGGCCGGCGCGCTATTAATTTGTGAAACGGTTGTAACAGAGTGCATCGTCGAAAACGGAAAGGTCATCGGAGTAAGAACGGATCGACCAGATGGAGACCTATACGCAGATGTAGTGGTACTAGCTGATGGAGTCAATTCATTACTAGGGAAACAATTAGGTTTTCATAAAGAATTCCGTCCAGATGAAGTGGCATTAACGGTCATGGAGGTAATCAATCTTCCGAAAGAAAAAATAAATGACCGCTTTAATTTAGACGATAATCAAGGCTGTACGATTGAAATTTTCGGTGATTCGACTAAAGGAAATCTGGGTACTGCCTTTCTATATACAAATAAGGATAGCTTAAATATAGGTGTTGGGACGACCCTATCAAGCATGATAAAAGCCAAACTAAAGCCATACGATCTGCTTGATTATTTAAAGACTCACCCTATGATCAAGCCATTTCTTGAAGGGGGTGAATCTGCAGAGTACTTGGCCCATTTAATACCAGAGGGGGGCTACCATTCGGTTCCAAAGGTTGTTGGAAGTGGCGTGTTGGTTGTCGGTGATGCAGCACAACTAGTGAATGCAATTCATCGCGAAGGATCAAATATGGCTATGTCTTCAGGGAAGATGGCTGCAGAGGCTATCGTAAAAGCAAAAGAGGCGGATGATTTTAGTGCGATCGGTCTTAATAGCTATAAAGAAGCCTTGCAAGGAAGTTTTATTATGAAAGATTTAGAGAAATATAAGGA
This sequence comes from uncultured Bacillus sp., assembly GCA_937894355.1. Classification (GTDB taxonomy): domain Bacteria; phylum Bacillota; class Bacilli; order Bacillales; family Cytobacillaceae; genus Bacillus_BU. The sequence continues at coordinate 4,204 of CALCRD010000441.1, read as the reverse complement.
TGCAACACATACTTTTGAAAATAATCCGCAATATTTTAACGATTATGTCCCAATGATGAATCGGGCAGCAAGTAAATTCTTTACTGTGGATGGAACTCCGAAACGTGATAAACAAAAAGAAATCATGCGTAGCATAACCAAGGAAAAAGGGAGATTTAAAGTCATGCAAGATATGTATCGTGCATGGAAGGCGGTGAAATAATGTCAACGAAATCAATCGAAGAAAAACAATATTTAGTTCGGTTTAAAGCGGATAAAAATTCCCATTTGACGGTTCTTGACCATGATATATGTTTGACAAAATGTCCGGATAAAATTTGTACCGTTTTCTGTCCAGCAGAGGTTTACAAATGGGAAGAAATCAGAATGCATGTCGGATACGAGGGCTGCCATGAGTGTGGCAGTTGCCGAATTGGTTGTCCTTATCAAAATATAAAATGGGAATATCCAAAGGGCGGTCATGGAATCATTTTTAGATTAGCTTAATTAAAGTCAATTAAGTAAATAATCATGGAAAAAACACTATTAGCAAAATAATAGTGTTTTTTTGTTCTGATAGAACAAAGAATAGAACCCAGAAGTTAATACCGGAAAAAGTCGGACATATGCTGAGAAAGTCGGACATAAAATCAAAAAGTCGGACATATACACAAGAAAGTCGGACATTAACTGCTAAAAGTCGGACATTTCCTCTTAAAAGTCGGACATATGCCAGAGAAAGTCGGACATTTACTGCTAAAAGTCGGACATATACACAAGAAAGTCGGACATTTTAGCCAAGAAACTTCGCCATTACCCCAAGAAACTGGGCATATGGCCCAAAAACTCCGAATATCTTCAAAAAAAATTGCCGATATCCTAAGAAAGAGGAGCTTAAACAAAAAAATCATCAATTTCAGCCTATTTCTTTGTCGAATTTGAAGATTCTTCACTAAATAAATCAATCTTTATTGTCTGTGTGAATGGAGTAGCAACATCATGAGAAAAGGATTCCTCCAATGCCCTGAAACAAATATGTTAAATGGATCTCCGTACAATTATTCAATAAAATTAATCATTGACATATGTTGGTTTTTGCAATTTTGTTCCAATAACACTGCCTCTTCATAGGCATCATCAAAACTCTCGTGGAGTGAAGAACGGTATAATGGTGTTTTCCAATTAAAAGTCCCTTCATGATCTGCGGGATAGACAGCTACCTCCCATGAATAGGATTCCTTTCCTGTTCCTGGATAGCCCTCGAGTGAAACAAGCCAGTGGGTTAATCGCGATTCAGGATCATTTATTGCTTTACGATCCTTTTCACCCATTGTAATTAACGCCTTCGGATAAAACTCACGATAGGTACTAAAATGCATGCTGTTTCCCTCCTTGATAAAGTGTTAGTTTTAGTATATGAATGAAACTGGAAATAATTTATATGAATAATAAATATTTTCAGAAAATCAGTAGAATGCTAAAAGATTGATAAATGAATATACTATGACCGTTTTGCCAAATGCTATAAAGGGTTCGTGATGGTATTCACTACGATACAGGACCATCGTGTTTATACTTAATACAAAGAGAAATGGAAGGAGTTATGATCATGTCAGGATGTATGAGTTCTATGGGTGGTAATGCAACAGTTTCTTTATGCGAGGGTTTAGCTCAATTAAAAGCAGAGCATATTCCGTTATTAGAAAAATTACATGGACTTTATGATTTATGTTTGAAAATTGAGAAGGATGAACAGCCAGAAAGCCAATTTGCACTATTAGAACCGGCAGTGCAGGTTTTTATGGATGAACTTGGACCACATTCAGAACGAGAAGAACAGGTATTATTTAGAATGATGGAAAAATACTTAGGTGTAGGAATGGGTCCAATCGCAGTCATGGAACATGAGCATGATCAGGCAAAATCATTAATTGGCCTATTTTTTGAGAAGATAAAAGGACATCGGGATGATTTGAACGTTGAGATGATGAAAGAATTGAGTGAATTAATAAAAAATGCTTATTTCACGCTAACGGATCATTTTTCAAAGGAAGAAAATGTCTTGTTTTCAATGGCCGAAAGAATGCTATCAAGTGAGGAAAAAACTGAGCTTTACCAAAGAATTAATCAAAAATAAAAAGGATGGGGTAGATAAATAAACTTACCCCATCCTTTTTATTTTAGTAGAAATAAGTTTAACTAAGTCTAAGTGTTTTAGCCCTTTTTATATTATCTTGAGTTCATTTCAGCTAACTTTTGATCAGATGGTAGTAGACCTGCTAATGCGCCAAGTAACGGTAGTGTACCAATCATGATGATCATTGATGCTAAGCCAATTTGGTCTGCGAGAACCCCGAGTCCAATTGACCCTAACGCTCCCATTCCGAAGGCCAGTCCAACGGTTAAACCTGCCATAGTACCTATTTTACCTGGGAATAATTCTTGAGCGTATACAACGGTTACTGAAAAGCTGGACATTAATAAAAAGCCTGTGAGTGCTAATAAGGAAAAGGCGATAATGCTTGGAACAAAGGGTATTAAAATGGTAAGTGGTGCCGACCCAATCATGGAAATAAAAATGATATTTTTTTTCCCAAAACGATCGGCTAATGGACCTCCGAAAAATGTTCCAATTGCCCCAGCAACTAAAAAGGTAAATAAAAATAACTGTGATTCCTTTATTGTAATTGAGTATTTTTCAATCGCATAAAATGCATAAAAATTGGTCATTCCGGAAATATACCAGGATCTAGCAAAGATAAAAAACAGTATTAAAAACAGAGTAAACCAAACCATTCTTGGGACCTTGCGCTTAGTTTGATTCGTACTAGCTCCTTTTCTTTTTAAATTAGCCAAGTCTGTTCTCAGTCTCAAAACATACCATCTAGCAATATAGACTAGTAATCCCACGGCAATTGCTGCAACAATCGTAAATAATGCAGCTCCTTTTTGACCAAATGGAACGAGAATAAGAGCAGTGATAAGGGGTGGTAATGCTTGACCAGAGTTTCCCCCTACTTGGTATATGGATTGCCCTAATCCTCGGCGTGGTCCAGAAGCCAAAAAGGCTACTCTTGAACCCTCGGGATGAAAGATAGCTGATCCCAAACCTATGAAGGCAACAGAAACTACGATCATTTCAAAATTTGTTGAAAAAGCTACTCCAAATACCCCGACCATTGAAATGGTAAGACCGATAGGAAGGGCGTAGGGTCTTGGTTTCTTGTCAGCGAACATTCCAAAAACGGGTTGAAAAACCGATGCCACAATATTCAAAGAAAAAGCAATTAAACCTAATTGGGTAAAATTTAGTCCCATAGATTTTTCTAATATCGGGAACATTGCTGGAACGAGAGCTTGAATAGAGTCATTTAACAAATGGCATAAGCCAATAATGACAAGGATGTTATAGGAAGTTGTACCCTGTTTATTTCCAAGTGCACTAATCGATGCTGCTTGTTGGCCCATGTTTTCAACTACTTTCTTTAATGATTTACGGTGATACTAGTTTATCATTTTTTTAGATTTGTTTTTAAGGTAATTTTACAAGGAGAATAGATTCTTTAAGTATATCATGATTGATTTGTAATTTAGTCTGGGCTGCTTATACCGGGAGCTAATTGACAGATAAATAGAGCTTTTGTATAATTATTTTGAATTCGAGATTTTTTAATTTTATTTTAAAGGAATGAATCATATGCCTAATTCTGATCAAATAAATCAATCATTGAAGTTATTTATTGTATTATCTCGAGCCTATAAAGCGGTAAATGAGCATGTTAATAAATTCATTCAGGAAAAAGGTTTAAATCCAACTGAATTTGCCGTACTTGAGCTTTTATATCATAAAGGTGAACAACCGTTACAACAAATTGGCGGTAAAATATTATTAGCTAGTGGAAGTATCACTTATGTAGTGGATAAATTAGAACAAAAGGGATTATTAAAAAGAGTGGCTTGTCCGAATGATCGACGAGTGACTTATGCTCAAATTTCAGATGACGGAAAAAAATTTATTGAGTCTGTTTTTCCGGAACATGAACGAAAGATTAATGACTTGATGTCGGTATTATCTGATGAAGAAAAAACCGCTGCTACCGATTTATTAAAAAAACTAGGCTTATCAGTAGGGAAATACTAAAAAGCGGTCCAAGATCGCTTTTTTTCTTTTAAGCTGTGTTAAAGACCATTGTTGATATTTAACAACCTGTTGATTGGAGTGGAG
>CALCRD010000440.1 GCA_937894355.1 uncultured Bacillus sp. | reverse complement strand
TTAAATGTTTCTCCAAATAAAACTCCTCTAGCATCTTTGCCTCTCGCTTTATATTAAATCCCGCTTTTGTTATTTTTTCTGTTGTATCTTTACGTAAAAAATCTGTACTCCGTCTTATTATCTCCTCTGCCCACACACTAGCGGAACTTGTAAGGTCTAGAAAATGCACATCAGTGATTGCCACTTCTTTGGTTACAGTATCTGATATAAAGCACATCAACCCAGCAGCTTGCGCCTCAATACCTGTTACCGGTAAACCCTCAAATAATGAAGGCATTACAAAGACATCCATTGCCTGCAAAAAATCCTCAATATTCCTTTTTGTCCCCAAAAAACGAACGGAACTCTCGATACCATATTCTTTTGCTTTGTATTTAATATCTTTAAGTAGAGGTCCGTCTCCCACAAGAATTAAAACACTGTCTGGCTTCTTTTTTTGTATTTCAACAAAAATATTAAGCAAAAAATCATGATTTTTTGCTTCTGCAAACCTGCCAATATGTCCAACTACAAACATATCATCAATGTTAAGTTCTTGCCGTATTCTTAATCTGATATCCGAATTATATTTAAACCTGTTAACATCAATCGCATTATTGATAACCTTAACATTACCGGAATTAACGCGTCTTTTACCATACAAAGTCCTTCCTGCTGCCCTCGAACATGCAAAATAAATATTTGCCTGTTTTTTAATAGGCAAACATAATAAAAGGTTTCTTATAGCACTAAGCTTCTTATCAGAAAACTTTGTACTATGACTGTGGGCAATTAGCTGTTTTATCCCATATTTCCTAGCAGTTGGTAAAACGAAGAAATTCAGATAAACTTCATGAAGATGAACAGCCTTATATTTACTAGCATTCTCTTTAAAAAAGTTATTGTAGACTTTGTATATTTCGAATAATTTCCCAAATGAAGGTCTTGGTAGATAATATGTATTACCCCCCAAGTCCTTGATCTCCCTTTCAAAGGCGCTTGGCGTCTGATAGAAATATAGAAAGTCAAATTGAACCTTGTCGCGGTTAATATTACGGTAATAATTCATAATAACACCCATAACCCCGCTTCCAGTATTAAGCGAAGAAACAACATGTAATATCCTTATCTGCTCCACCTTTTAAACCTCCAAAATATAAGGCCTATGTCCCACTCGTTTCTCTTCAGAAGGTAATATTAAATAATCACCATAGTTATGTTTTAAATACTCCTCAACATGTCCTGGGCAACTTACTTCTAAACCTTCAAATAAAATCCTTTGGGTATGTTCCGCATCTATGGAGGGTATTTGTAAATATAAGTTTTTGACAAACGATACTGTTTCGCTTTTTGCTGAATTGTACTCTTGACATGCTAAATCAAGTCTTTTATATAAATATTGTTTTGATAATGGTTTTAAAAAAAAATGCAATACTTTTCTTATCGCTATTTTTAAACATCCAACAACACCATACTGTGGTTCGCTTGTTCCTGTAACGCACCTTGAAATAAAAAGATTCGCCCAGAAGTTAACCTTTATGTAATGCTTCTTTCTTAACATTATATTGTCCGGAATATTATCAAAGGGGAATATATCAACAAAAAGGCCATGATGTATATTCAAGTCCTTGCAATACTTTTCAATAAATTTCGTTCCATTTTTTCTTACCTTGGTGAAATAGAATACTGACTCCTGATCCGTTTTAACAGTCTGAAGAAAAAGTTCTGGTGGCAATTTTTCTTGTGCAATCTTTAGAAACCTATTATAATTTCTTCTTGTCATCCCAATATCAAGGTCATCATCCCAAGGAATAAAACCCCCGTGTCGAACAGCACCTAAAGCTGTACCACCGATAATAAAATATGAAATATTGTTCTCGTCACAAATACGCACTATCTCTTTAAATATGGTCAATATCATTAACTGAACTTTTCTTAACTCAGCACCATATTCCATAGAATTCTTCTCCTTAAAACTCTAATTCTGTTTCCTTGCCTCGAATAACATTTTTATAATTCCTACTACAGTACCCAACCCATAACTCATATGCAACAGGAAAAACAATACTGGCAATAGTAAAAACTGTGTGCAAAACCGTTCTTTTATTATAGACAACAACATCATAATTAATGCTCCTGTCCAATATGTTCCCCAAATCAATTGAGAAGGGAATATAATCCCCCATAATGTGCTTATAGAGGTGGCGATAATAGCGAGCACAAACCCCAGAGGTACAAAATGATACCATGAAAAACATTTAGGACATATACCAAGTGTCAATCCAATCCAATACCCGTTTAAGTATTTTTGCTTAAGCATTTTGGACAGACTATTTCTCGCATGATGATATGAAACTATAGATGGGTCAAAACAAAACTTATATCCCGCTTGTCTCATTCGATAATGGATTTCATTATCTTCTGTTCTAACTAGGCGCTCATTATAATTCCCTACTTTTTGAAAGACCTCTCTACTATAGGCGGCATGAGCTAAAGTTTTAACATATTTTTTCTCCCTTTTTCGACGATACTCTGCTATCCCACTACCAAACATTGATGTTTCCGCCAATAATAGTGTTCTTTGCCATCCACTATTCTGATCAATAATACTCTTTCTTGGCCCACCGCATATCTTTTCTCCTGATCTTATACATTCCACATTTTTTCTAATAAAATCTTCAGGTATTGAAGAATGAGCGTCTACCCGTAGTATTATATCTCCCCGACTTTCCTTCAACGCAATATTCCAACCCCAAGGTAAAATCCTTTTTGGGTTATCCAAAACACATACTCTCGAAAAATCACAATTTGATTCTGCAAATTTCTCCATAACTTGCTTTGTATCATCATCTGAATACCCATCAACTAAAATAACCTCAATATTTTTGTGATCGTAATCTTGTTTTTTCAAATCATTTAATAGGCTATCCAGCTTTTGCTCTGCATTATATGCAACTACAATAAATGACACTAGCATATAATCTACTCCTTCTTTTATTTACTTCTCATGAACAGTAATAATATTGTTTTAATAATAATCTTCAAGTCATTAACCACGGATATATTTTGCAAATACTGATTATTTAAAGCAACTTTCGCAGGAATAATTTCTTCAATATATGTCTTTTCAGGCTCAACGGTTTTCGCAAGTAAAATATTCTCATTTCTATACTTTATTGAGGCTAGATCAGTAATTCCTGGTCTTACTTTCAATATGTTTCGTTGATTACCATTATATAGCGCAACGTATTTGGGCACTTCCGGTCTTGGGCCAACAAAACTCATATCGCCATTTAGAACATTGATTAGTTGTGGTAGCTCATCTAATTTTGTTTTTCTTAATAAATACCCGACTTTGGTTACTCTATTATCTTTCCCTATAGTAAGCTGTATCCCTTTATTCTCTGCATCAACAACCATCGTGCGAAATTTTAATATTTTAAATTCTTTCCCGTTTTTACCTACACGTATCTGTTTAAATAACACAGGCCCTTCAGAACCAATTTTGATAATAATACTAATTAATAAAAAAATCGGTGTTAAACAAACCAACCCAACCGAAGAAAGAATAATATCAAATATCCTTTTAATAATTAGTTGAGTTTTACACTGTTCCAATATCATATCAATATCGAATAAAGAACATTTTTCGTTATTATCAAGCATTATTTCTTGCCTATTCACCTTTCTACTTCATTAAATAAAACTTTCTTAAAAGAAACTATTACATACCCAATCTCTTCATCAGTAAGCAAGGTGTGAAGTGGCAATGTAATCCCATTTTTGTACATGTTAAAAGCATTAGAATAATTTTTTATATCAAACCCCATGTTTCGATAAGCTGTATGCATTGGTAATGGTTTATAATGTACGTTGGTAGCAATTCCTTTCCCCGCCATTTTTTTAATAACATTATTTCGATAGCTCTCATCCTTGTCAATAATCCTAACCAGATACAAATGATAGTTTGATGTAAATTCATCTCCAAAATGTTTTAGAATATTAACATTACAATCATTCAATGCTTCATCATACATTTTAACAATTTGCTTTCTTCTTTTTAAAATCTCTGGATATCTCTGTAATTGACCAAGTCCGATTGATGCCAGAATATCCGTCATATTGCATTTATACCCTGGAAAAACTATATCGTATTCCCATCCCCCCATTTTTGCTTTCGCAAGGGCATCCTTTGACTGGCCATGTAAGGATAAAAGCATATACCTTTTATAAATCTCTTCATTATCAACTTCCGGAATATCACGCCACGTAACTGCTCCACCCTCACTAGTAGTAAGATTTTTCACAGCATGAAAGGAAAAACAGCTAAAATCTGCTACCTCCCCGCTTTGTTTCCCTTTATATGTCGCTCCAAATGAATGGGCAGCGTCAGCTAAAACTATAACCCTACCGAAAGCCCTTTGTAGTTCGTTTTTAGGATTAAAGATTGTTCTTTTACTTTCAACAATCTCAAATAACCGGTCATAATCACACATTATTCCTGCAATATCTACAGGTATGATCACCTTTGTTTTTTCCGTTATCGCCTGCTCTAATTGATCATAATCCATTTGATAAGAGTCTTTAGCTGTATCGACCAGAACAATTTTTGCGCCTACATGATGAATAACACTGGCCGAGGCAGTATATGTATAGGCTGAAGTGATCACCTCATCACCATCACCTATACCCAGAAGTCTCAAGGTAAGTTCCATAGCAGCGGTAGCTGAATTTAAGCAAACCGCTTTTGAAGTATGGGTATACTCCGCAATCTTTTCTTCAAATAGCTTTGTTTTTGGTCCGGTTGTGAGCCAACCGGATTTTAATGTATCAACTACTTCTTTTATTTCAAGTTCTGAGATATCTGGAGGAGAAAAAGATATATTCATGTAAATCAATCCCTTCAAGATCTGTTTCGTTAGTTATTAAAGTAATTTATATCCGTATAAAATAAAGAAAAGCTACTTTTCCCGTACTAATCTAAATCATTTTTCCCTAAATACTCCTCCAAAGCATCCTCCCACTGCCGGAAGTTATTCAACCCAATAAGCT
>CALCRD010000439.1 GCA_937894355.1 uncultured Bacillus sp. | reverse complement strand
CGGAGTCCCGATGGCTTTTCCTTTTATGAAATTGCGAACTTAATTATACACTAACCATTCTCGGGTCCTCACTTTCTGTAATTGATAGACGTTATAGAACTAGTTAATTTTAATAACTATAGAACAATAATCCCTGCTTATAGCGAGGGATTATTGTTTATTCTTCTTACTTCTCAGATGGCTTTACTATGTGTAGCTTGGTTATACTTAATAGTAAACTCTTTTTTCGTTTCTATTAATTCATGGTTTCTGTCAAAGACAAGTTCTTTATACGGTCCAGTTTTTTTATAAACCTTTGACAAACTGTCATTTGCATCGAAATGATAATAAAAAATCGCTTCAACATTGTCATCCATAACACACTTCATTTCAGAGATTAAACCATCTTCACCTTTAAAATACTTTACATATTCGTAATTTGGTAATTTGGAGTTTTCCAATAAGTTATAAGGTGTAATAATCGGTGAATAAAGCAGCTTATAAATTTTTGAAAAATAATCTTTCATAACTATCCCCCCTTATTTATATTCTATAGGTTGTATTCTTTACAATCAATATCTATTTTGGTGCAGTAAAATCAGCTAGGATTTTATCTGCATAATCGACAATTTCTTCTAATTTCTCGTAAGCAATATCGTAATCACTAAGAGTCCAGTCCTTTTTATTCTTTCCCATCTCATCTTTTAGGTAGCTGTTAAAGTATATCGCTAACATAGCAGCATTATTATTTACTTTTTTATATCCAGGTATCCAGCGATATTTATATCTAAAGAAAAGACATTGCCTTAAGCAGTCATCTTCTTTACTAATTTTGTATTTAGTTAGTAATTCAGGAACTATAATTTCCTTTATGCGAACGTCAATGTCCTTTCTTTTACTTGAAAAATATTCATCAGGACGTTTAATGGTTGATTTTTCGCCTTGCGATTCTTTGATTATTTTGATTGCGTCGTCTCTTTGGATGTTTAGTATTTTTTGTAACTCTTCAATTTGCTTTGCAATTATTCGTTGTTCTTCTTTATGCTTTCTGATCAGTTCAGCATCTAGATAAACATTTGAAGCTAAGCTTCCTTCGCCTTCTTCAAAAGCTTCTCCTATACTTTTATCTTTAGAAACCCCCTTTACAATCCCGTTTTCATCATCGATTTCTAGAATTTCATCTTGTTCCTTTAGATATTTGATTATCTTACTTTCCTCAATTTCTTTTTTATAATCTTCCCACAGATGATCTAAATAGAGATGTTTGTGTGAAATAATTTGTCCAACATTATCAGAAGGGCTTTGGACTTTATCTTCGGGGATAACTCTTAGTATTCTGCCAATAAACTGCGCATAAGGCAATTTGCTTCTAAATGGTCTAAATATTGCAGCTATCGACAAATAATTATGGTCATAACCTTCTCCTAACATTGCGACATTAACAACTACCTGAACCCGATCATTTTTTATATCGTTAAAAGCTTGTTCTTTGAGTGTGCCATTCATATCGCTGTGAATAATTGTAGTTTTATAACCTTTACTTTCATATAAGTTTTTAATTTCTTCGGCATGTTTTATACTGCATGCTACAGCAATAATTTTATGGGGGAGGTCAGAGACTAATAATTTTTGTTCAAGAAGCTTAAGGCTTTCATCAACTATTCTTTCAGAACAATCAAGAGAGTATGCCACCGAACGGCTAACCCAATCCTCATCTTTTATGCCCATCTCATAAATTTCTTCCACAGTATATGTTTTGGTCTGATCCTCATCTAGAGTTAACAATAACTTCTCTGGTATGTAAACGATATGGTCTAGTTGTTTAACATAATTATTAGCCATTGCTTGACCTAAAGTATAATAATATACTAATTCTCCGGTTATTTCTTCATTATCAGTTCTATAGGGAGTACCTGTAAGCTTTACAACTTTGGCTTTGGAGAAATAATTTATAGTATCTATCCAAGTCTGAGCCGTAGAATGATGTGCTTCATCAATAATGATTATATCGAAAAAGTCATGGGGAAGGCGATTCAACAGCGAAGAATCAAACCGTTGCTGTAATTTTTGGATGTTTATTACGACAATATTAGCGTATTCTAGAACTTCAATGGGAGTGTCTGATCCATCATATTCGACTAAAGCAGGTAATTCATTTAGGTTTTTAAATACATTACGTTTAAGCCAAAAATTATCTGCTTTATAAGGATCTAAAGAGTCAACAATCGTATCTTTAATAGTAATTTGAGGAGTAATAACTAATGCTCTCCCTTCACATATTGAATATGGAAGCAATCCTATTAGTCCGGTCTTTCCTACTCCCATTGGTAATACCAAAATTGCTGAATTAGTTTTTCCATTTACCATAAAATGCTCGTAAACTTTATAATAACCGTTAATTTGAGGGGTTCTCAAATCAACATTTCCCTGAATGTTCGGATTTGCCTTTTGGAAATAATATGGATTATAAGATAGGTTCATATTTTTACCTCACATTATAATTCTTCAGCCCAACTCTATGGGCTTTTTTATATAAAAAGACTCCTGAGAGTCATTCTTGGTGTAGTTATGATGTGGCTATATAATTTAACTTTGCACCTCCCCCACAGCAATTTCCCGCCATCCTGGGGGGCATCGACAATAGTTTAATTCAAATATCTATTTAATACTTCGATCAGTTCTTTATCATATTTATAAATATCTTCTATATTTTTAATGGTGACTCTATCTTCAGTTTTGTCTTCTTTAGGGAAGGCCAGATACTTTTTATTACCATCTAGGTATAAGCGACATATCCATTTCCATGAATTATTGTCCAGCAAAATAGAGAAATAGGATAAAGTATCTTTATGAGTAATTCTTTTAGGCTCCACACACTGTTTGCATATAGTTTTAATGATAAAGTATGCCTCTAGCTCATCTTCGGTAGTAATGATCTTCTTTTCGGGCTCTTCGGCTAGTACTTCTTCTTGTTTTTCCTGTTCCTTTGCAATAGTGTTTTCAATAGCGACTTTAATCTTATCATTTATTAATTCATTCAGATATTGGCCAAGTGCCTTCTTAACGATTGGTTTGAAACGGTCAACAACATTTTGTGTCGCCTTGCCAGTATAGATACCGCGGATAAAAAAGCGTATAAATTCATCGGATGGATCTTTTAATTCATTGTCATATATTGATTTAATGCTGTTGGTGTATTTTAGTGTTGTTGCAACTGAAAATAGCTCCTCAGGATTATAGGCTTCTTTAGTAAATTTTTTGAGTTCTGTAACCTCTACGTCTCGAATATCTAAAAGGTTGAATTCTAGAAAGGGTAAATCATCCATTTTATTAGGTTCTTGAATGTCTGAAAAGAATTTAAAGACAAGCCCGTTAGTTAAAATAGCGAATTTAGCAGGTGTTACGGAAAAATATCTATATAATTGCCCTTCATGGGATTTAAGGGGATCTGTAATGTTTTTAGCTTCAATCAGAATTGACGGTTGGCCATCAACCATGATCGCGTAGTCGACTTTCTCGCCTTTTTTAGTTCCAACGTCAGCGGTAAACTCGGGGACTACTTCATTAGGATCGAATACGTTATACCCCAGCAGCTGAATAAAAGGCAATATAATAGAATGCTTGGTAGCTTCCTCTGTTTGAATGTGATCTTTAACCTCCTGCACCTTTTTGGAAAACCGTTTGATCTCATCAATAAAGTCCAAAACAGAAACCTCCTTCTATCCTACTATTATGATATTCACTTGTCAGCGAATGTCCGCTGGCCTCCCACAGTAATTTCCCTCCACCCTGGTGCCATGGCTAATAGTTTCGGATATAATGCTCTCAATCAAACGTTCTGTTACACAAAAGTGTTCTGCCATTACAAATCGCGTCGCAGCTGCTCCCACGACAGCCTGTCCACAAAATCATCATCGTCAGGTATGAGTGAATTAGCCGCCCAAATTAGCGCAATTCCTTCTTCTCTATTGCTCCTGATGGCATCCATAGGCGAATAATAATTGCATATGTTATAAGTACTGGTAAAGTGGTGCCCAAGCTCTTGGGTTAAAATACAGCCTAATTTTCTTCATGAACTAATGTATCACTGGTCCAAGGGTGGTTCTGAGGTATACACCGAGAACCTTGCCTTTAAAAATAATATATCTGTTCTTGTTCCGTAATAGAAAAAAGCCTTGTAAAGTGCATGCAGCTTCCTCCTTAAAACATAAGCCCGACTGAGATCGGATCTCAGCGGGCTTTTACATGTTGCAGTTAGCACAACTATTTGGTTTATTGCGTTTTTTAGCCATTCTTCCCTTTTCTGAAACGCCTCCTCTACAGCTTTATTAATATATGCCAAAGTCTCCGAATCCAGAGGTTTATCATAGCCATCGTCCCGGTGGGCCGCGTAGATGCTGTCGAATGATCGGGGAGGTGATTCCATAACATTTGTTATGCCTAATATCCAATCAGCAGAAACGTTATATATTTCAGCCAGTTTTAAAGGTTTTCTGATGGAGGATCGTTAGTGTTAGATTCATATCGTGCAATAACTGAGCGAGTGACATCTAAACGAGAGACGACTTCGTCTTGTGTTAAATCTCTATTTGTGCGTACTTCACGCAACCTATCACCAAATGAACTCATAATACTACCCCAATCCCCCTCGGTATCGAAATTGTACATTGTGGAACAATTATCTTGTTGCGTTAGGAGGTGTTTATCAGGAATCATTTGGCGTGTACTGCGAGGCCGTAGTATGGCTACAGAGTCTGTGTTAATATTTCATTTTAGATAAGGATGCTTTTAATATTTCTGATCTCAACTTCGTTTTTACCATAAAGTTCCGCTAATGATGTAGTGTCTTGCTCAACTTTCGTGATCCGTTTTG
>CALCRD010000438.1 GCA_937894355.1 uncultured Bacillus sp. | reverse complement strand
CTTTACCGATTTCAAAAATAATATCGGTATTAGCAGGCATTAGTTTATCTGCTTCTTGTAGGGATGCAATTGATTCCTCATACATTTTTAGTTGGCGATAGACCATACCCTCTAGCAGATGACCTTTATAGTCTCTAGGCGCTAATTCTGTGGCCTTTTTTGCTTGTTTAATTGCGTCATCGAATCGCTCTTGATCATTGTATACAAGCCCTAAGTTAAAATAGGCTGATACATTTGTTTTATCTAAATCAATCGCCATTAACAATTGTTTAACAGCATCTTCATTTTTTTCTAATAAATGAAAGGTATAGCCGAGATTTACGCGGCTTGTTGCATCGTTTGGTTGTTTACTTACTTCATTTTTGTAAAATTCAAGCTGTTGGCTTAATCTTGTTGTTTCTTCTTTCCAAAGGTATTTATCACTGATAAAATATCCGCCGACTAAGCTAATAATTAAAGTTGCGATAATAAGTGCAAAACCTTGAAGTTTAGTAAAATGATTGTTCTTTTTAGATGTTGCTTCTTTATTAGTATCTTGATCATCTATTTTCGGGAGTTCTTGGGCTTGCATAAGTATCCTCCTCATATTCATGAGTTATTTTCTTAGAACATCCTGTCTAGAAGACCATCTGGACAGGATGCTAGGAATGATTTTAATATCAACAATTCACTGTATTACTTGTGACATCTTGTACAACTTTTTTCAACGTGACAAGTGTAGCAGCTTTGCTGCGGCCTCTGATTTTCCGCAACCTTTACCGGATGTGATTGACGCCAATTATTTGGATGGTCCTTACTATGACATGAAGAACAGACCGTTTTACCCTGAGGTGTGCCTACATTTCTATCAACTTCATGGCAGATTGAACATTTTCCTTTATTCTGATTGGCATATGCGCCATGATTGCTGATTAAATCAGCTGTATGACTGGCAGGACGAATATTATGGCAATCAACACAAAAGCTGTTTTCTTTTGCATAATTGATGTGGCTCTTTGTTGAAACTTGTTTATCCGCATTCAAATACTTAGAAACTAATGATGGCTCATCATAGCCTTCTAGCTTAGTCGTTGACATATCTTTGTGACAGTCATTACATTCTTGTAAGTCCGTTTCTGCTTGTTGACCATGTGTTTTGGTTTTAAAATCCTCTTGTTTATGACTATCTGGAACCATTCCAGTTGTATGACAAGCACTGCATTCAGTTGTAATATTTTTTGCTTTGTGACACTCCATACAAGTGTCCATATCCGGCTTAACAAACTTCATTTCACTCATGGCTGTTTTGCCAATAGTGGAATCCCAACTCTCGTAATCTGATTGAAAGGTCATTTTTCGATCATCAATATTACCGTGTGCGATACCGCTATGACACTGAACACAAGTTACATCCTTCTCTTTGTGCTTATCGTGCGGAATAATGATATCCCCTGAGGTAGTGAAGTTACGTTTATAAACGTTATGACACTTTTCGCAGGATTCATCAGGAACTTCGTCTGGCATTCTGATTGGGGCAGTGTATTTGCCTGTTGTTTTCTTGTATACTTCGACCAGACCATTTGCTTTTGCTTTTGCGTATTCGTCAACTCCGGATTTAATATGGCATTGAACACAATCCACTTCGCTATGGCTTGAAGCTTTCCATGTATAGTATTCCGGCTGCATTTCGTGGCAGGTAGAGCAAAACTTCGATGTCGAAGTAGTCTCTACCGTAATTGCCCCGATTGAAAAGAACACAACAACAAGGAAAAGAGCAACTGTTAAAAATTTATAAAGCTTATAGCGATTCCGGATAGGAGATTTATGTTCTCTAGTTTCTTCTTCCATCATTACATCCTCCTATTTGTCATCCACCGCTCTTTATAATTTGCTTTTGTCCTTGAAGCCGGTTCTATGACAGAATTCACAGTAGACATCAGTTGGTGCGTTCGATTTTTGGCCTTCTTCTACTTTTTGGTTATCATGACATACAGTACAATTTTGTTTTTCAGCAGTTGTTTGGGCTTTACCTGCATGTTGTGTTAACCAAGCATCACTATCACCATGACTCGTAGGGCGATCGGTGTGACAAGTGCTACAGAATTGGTTTTTACGGGCCTCAGTTTTTACAACTTCAATATTTTGCGTATATTTCTCTTTACCAGAGTTCGCTTTCAGCAACTCATTAATATCCTGTTTTTCAAATACTTTGATCCATTTGGAATCTGTATGACAGGTGATACATTTGTCTAGGTTTTCAACGGCACTAGCGCCGTGTTTTTGATTCCAATCAATGTTTTCATGGTTTTTAGGTGTGTTGACTTCTAAGTGACATGTCGAACATTCCATCGATAAATCAACATCTTTCATCTGTTTACCGACTGCTTGTAAAATGATGTTTTGAGTCTTTTTGTGATTGGCATCTTTTGCTTCTGCTGCTTCTGCTTTGTGCTCGTCTTTCTTGCCATGGTTGCTTTCTGGCAAGCTATAAGCGATATCTTCCCATGGCTTTTTACCTTCGTTTACTTGATTGTGACAGTCAATACATGTTCCCATGTTTGGAGCCATATACTCTTTACTCATTAGCTTTTCAGCAACTTCTGGTTTCCATTTGTCTAGAACGTCTTGTGTGTTAAGTCCACGCTCCACGACTTTTGCATGGGCAACCCCGCTATGGCATGTGATACAAGGGATCTCTTTGTCGATATGTTTCTTGTGATTTACTTTTACATCCCCAGTAGCTGAGACTAAACGATTCTCGGAGTGACACTGTTCGCAGTTTTCGTTTTCAACGGCAACTGTTTGAGCGATTGGATCTGGGGGTCCAACAACGTGGTAATAAACTTCTTTTAGTGATTCCACTTTGTGAACAAGTTCGTTAACAGCTCCTGGTTTTACGTGACATTGAACACAAGAAATTTCACTATGCGCACTTGCTTCAAATGTAATGTGTTCTGGTCCCATCTCGTGACATGATTTACAAAATGATGGAACAGAAGTAGCTTCTATTGCTCCATACATAACTCCCAGCAATGCGATAAAGCTAAATAATGATACGAAGAGAAGCTTCCAGCGGTTAACCGGATTCTTCCAATCTACGTTTCTTAACTTTTGCCAGGTTCTACGAAGTAGACCTAACTTTTTGTCTGTGCTTCTAGCTTCTTTTGGTTCTGAAGACTTTCTCCAAAAGGCCAAGATGTTCACCCTCTCTGTCTTATCTCTCTAGTTAATTTTTTAAAATAACTTTATTACCTCTCTAACGTTAGTATCTTATAATCCAATGATTTTTCCTAATGGACAATTTGTGAAAAAAATGTCGAATAACATCGAATAGTAGTTTTTCATTGTTTTTTCAATATAATCAACCAAATTGATTAGATAATTGTCAAATAAAGTTCGTTTTTTATATTAACAATACATTAATGCTAAAAACACTTTATTGTACAATAATTTCACTACTAGTAATGTACCTCATTAAAAACACATAAAAAACACATAAAAGTGACAATATCAAAAACGTTTCCAACACTAAAAATGTCACAACAGCACCAGCGTTGACAGATAAGGAAGGAAGGAAGGAAGGAAGGAAGGAAGGAAGCAATCAAGAAAGTAATTTATGAGCGAATAAGTATTCCACTAAATGCATATTCTTTAGAAAAATTAAAATATTTGTTTTATTCAAATAACAAAAAAACAAGGTACCTATGTGATAACAATACATAGGTACCTTGTTTGATTATTTTGACTATAGGTCGTTTATTACTTTTCCTCTATAATTGTTCACCTTTGAACCCAGTTCTATGACAGAATTGGCAGTAGACATCTGTTGGTGCTTTAACCTTTTCTTTGGATTCTGATGGTTTCTCATTATCGTGACAGACGTAGCAGTTGCCTTTTTGTTCGTTGGTTTGGGCTTTGTCTGCGTGAGCAGTTAGCCAGGTGTCACTATCAACGTGTCCAACAGGACGGTCTGCGTGACAAGTGCTACAGAAACGATTTTGACGAGATTGATCCTTAACCACGACTGGATTTGCTGTATATTTTTCCTTTTCGTTGCCAGTTGAGATTAATTCTTTAATATTTTGATTTTCAAAGAAGCGGATCCACTTGGAATCTGTATGACAGTTAATACATTGGTCAAGCTCTGTTAGAGCATGTGGGCCATGATTTTGGTCCCAAGCTGCATTATCGTGATTTTTAGGTGTATTAATTTCTTGGTGACATGTAGCACATTCCATTGAAAGCTTTACATCCACTTTTTGCTTTCCAACTGCTTGAAGAATAATGTTTTGAGTTTCCTTGTGGCTATCTTTCTTTGCACCTTCAGCAACGGCATGTTTATCGTCCTTGCCATGATTGGCTAATGCTCCATTTTCAGGTAGCTGGTAAGCATAGTCTTTCCATGGTTTCTTACCGGAGTTTACTTTATTATGACAGTCAATACATGTTCCCATGTTTGGATTCATATACTCTTTACTCATTAATTTAGTTGCGTTTTCCGTTGTCCAATCATCATAGGTTGAAGAGTCATTAATGTCTCTTTCCACCACTTTGGAGTGAGCAACTCCGCTATGACAGACGACACAAGGAATATCTTCGTCGACGTGTTTTTTATGGGCGACGATTAGGTCTCCTGTTGCCGATACTAAACGATTCTCGGAGTGGCACACTAGACAGTTGTCATCCAAAACAGCGACTGTTTGGACAATCGGATCTGGTCCACCAACAATGTGATAATATACTTCTTTTAAAGATTCTGCTTTATGTAACAACATATTGATTGGTCCGCCTGGAGCGATATGACAATCAACACAAGTTGCTTCGCTGTGAGCGCTGGCTGCGAACGTTTCATACTCCGGCGCCATTTCATGACAGGCATTACAGAAAGCCGGGTTATTGGTGAAGGCAACGACTCCACTCATACCACCGAGTCCAACAACCAGCACAACTAATGCAGCAAATAATAGCTTCCAGCGGTTAACTGGGTTTTTCCAATCAATCTCTTTGATCTTTCGCCAAAGTCTTCGAAACAAACCAGGTTTCTTTTCTACGGGATTATCCTGTCCTTTCTTCGTTTTTTTCCAAAAAGCCATGGTAATCACCCCTCTATTTTCTCTTTTTTTATAATAGAATATTATTCTTCTATAACTATAGTATCTTACAAGATATGGTTTTTTCCCAATGGACATTTTGTGAAAAGTTTCTCAATTTTGAATATTTCTCATTAAGACTATTAATACTGTATTAAATGGATGTTTAATAAAAACTTTTGGGTTGTGAAAATCGGTTTTGGGGTTGTGGTTTGGCGGGTTTAACCGGACTGGTTGCAGGTGTGGACTAGGTGAAACGTGCTGTTGGTCAGTGTTTGCTAGGAGGATTTATTTTCCTAAAAAAAGGGTTACGGGTGGTATGGGTGTCCGTTTTGGGTGGACGAATGGTGATGAGTTGGTTGATGATGTCTTTCTTCTATATATTAAATGTGAATAGTTATTGAATTTTGCCGGAGATTTGGGATTATTTTGGTTTAAATCCCCATTTAATTACCTCATTAAGTTGTCACTCATTTTTGTAAGTGTTAATATTGATAAGATATTAATTGATTTTCCACGGAGGGAATTCGATGTGATGATTGCGGATTTCTTTTAGGGATTATGGTGTTTTCATACTTTGGAATTGTTAATTCCTGCTATTTTTTATTTGATAAAGGAGCGTTCTTATGCTTGGAATTTTAAATAAAGTGTTTGATCAAAATAAGCGTGATTTGAAACGACTGAAGAGAATGGCCGATAAGGTGGAGCTTCTTGCTGAGGAGACTGCTAAATTTTCGGATGATCAGCTGCGGGAGAAGACGGCGGAGTTTCAAGAGCGTTATCAAAAAGGGGAGAGTCTTGATGATCTTCTTGTTGAGGCTTTTGCGGTTGTTCGTGAGGCTTCGCGTCGTGTTTTAGGTTTGTATCCTTATCATGTTCAGCTTATGGGTGGTGTTTCTCTGCATGAGGGAAATATCTCTGAGATGAAGACTGGGGAAGGTAAAACGTTGACGGCGACGATGCCGGTTTATTTGAATGCTCTTTCTGGTAAAGGGGTTCATGTGGTTACGGTCAATGAGTATTTGGCTAGTCGTGATGCGACGGAAATGGGACAGTTGTATGATTTTCTTGGTTTGACTGTTGGGTTGAATTTGAATGGGATGTCAAAGGAAGAAAAACAAGCTGCCTATGGTGCTGATATTACATATGGAACGAATAATGAGTATGGCTTTGATTATTTGCGTGATAATATGGTGCTTTATAAGGAACAAATGGTTCAGCGTCCATTGAATTATGCGATTATTGATGAGGTTGACTCGATTTTAATTGATGAAGCTCGGACTCCGTTGATTATTTCTGGTTCGGCTTCGAAGTCAACGTCTTTGTATATTCAGGCTAATGCGTTTGTCCGGACGTTAAAGCTGGATGTTGATTATACTTATGATGTGAAGACGAAAGGTGTTCAGTTGACTGAGGAAGGGATGACCAAGGCCGAGAAGAGCTTCGGTGTTGAGAATTTGTTCGATATTTCTCATGTTACCTTGAATCATCATATTAATCAGGCGCTGCGTGCGAATGTGAGTATGCATCTTGATGTTGATTATGTGGTTAATGAGGGTGAAATTGTGATTGTTGACCAGTTTACTGGTCGTTTAATGAAGGGCCGCCGTTATAGTGAGGGCTTGCACCAGGCGATTGAGGCTAAAGAGGGTGTTGAGATCCAGAACGAGAGTATGACGTTGGCGACGATTACGTTCCAGAACTATTTCCGGATGTACGAAAAGTTGTCTGGGATGACGGGTACGGCGAAGACTGAGGAAGAGGAATTCCGTAATATTTATAATATGAATGTTATCGTGATTCCAACGAATGCGCCGATTATTCGTGATGACCGTGCTGATTTGATTTATGCTTCGATGGAGGGTAAATTCAATGCGGTTGTTGAGGATATTGCCGAGCGCCATAAGGTCGGGCAGCCGGTGTTAGTTGGTACGGTTGCGATTGAGACTTCTGAGTTGATTTCGCGGCTGTTAACTAAAAAAGGGGTTCGCCATAATGTCTTGAATGCCAAGAATCATTTTCGTGAAGCCGATATTATTATTGAAGCTGGGCAGCAGGGTGCTGTGACGATTGCTACGAATATGGCTGGTCGTGGTACTGACATCAAGCTTGGTGAGGGTGTTATTGGTTTAGGTGGACTGGCTGTTATTGGTACAGAGCGTCATGAGTCTCGCCGGATTGATAATCAGCTTCGTGGTCGTTCGGGTCGTCAAGGGGATCCCGGAATTACTCAGTTCTATTTATCGATGGAAGATGAGCTGATGCGCCGTTTTGGCTCTGATAATATGAAAGCTATGATGGAAAAATTAGGAATGGATGATACTCAGCCAATCCAAAGTAAGATGGTTTCTCGTGCGGTTGAGTCGGCACAAAAACGGGTTGAGGGCAATAACTTTGATGCTCGGAAACAATTGTTACAATATGATGATGTACTTCGCCAACAGCGCGAAATTATTTATAAACAACGTAATGAGGTTTTGGATTCAGAGAATCTTCGTGAAATCGTGGAAAACATGATTCGCGCTTCGCTTTCTCGCCATATCGATGCCTTGACTCCTAGTCACGAGGATGAGGAGAAATGGAATCTACAAGGGATTGTTTCCTATGTTCAGGCTAACTTGCTTCATGAAGGTGATGTAGTTGTCGATGATGTAAAGGGTAAAGATCCGGAAGAGATGAAGGAGTTAATTTTAGCAAAAATTCAAGAGCGTTATGAGGAAAAAGAACAACAGCTTTCTTTTGACCAAATGCGCGAATTTGAAAAGGTTATTGTTCTGCGTGCGGTCGATTCCAAATGGATGGATCACATTGATACGATGGATCAGTTGCGCCAAGGGATTCATTTACGGGCATATGGTCAAATTGACCCGCTTCGTGAGTATCAATCTGAAGGCTTTGCGATGTTTGAGACGATGATCGAGTCAATTGAGGATGAAGCGTCCTTGTACATTATGAAGGCCGAAATTCGCAATAATTTACAGCGTCAAGAGGTGGCAAAAGGCCATGCGGTAAATCCGAAGGAAGATGGCGAGCAGGTTAAGAAAAAGCCTGTTGTTAAGAAATCTTCAATTGGACGTAATGACCCATGTCACTGCGGTAGCGGTAAAAAATACAAGAATTGTCATGGTAAGTTGGAGTAGCGGCTGGTATTAGGGCTGGGTTTTGAGGCCGGGTTTAGGGGCTGGGGCTCTGGGGTTGAGGTCGGATTTGGGTTCGGGTTCGGGTTCGGGTTCGGGTTCGGGTTTAGGTTTGGGTTCGAGGTCGGGGTCGGGGTCGGGTTTGGGTTCACATTTGATCAGCAATCTGTAAATAGCAAATAAATTATTTTGGCATATTTTAAAGAGAGCAGGCGGATGTGCTTGCTCTCTTTTTGCCTGTCCTGCAAAAAAAAAGTATAATAGGGTTATTATTAATTAGAGGTGACGAGGATGGAATTAGCAGATATTCGTAATGTGCTTGAAAAGATGGAAAAGACACTTGAAAACTTTAGGGGGTCTCTTTGACCTAGAAAATAAGGAAGCACGGATTGCCCATTTTGAAGATGAAATGTCACATCCGAACTTTTGGGATGACCAGCAACAGGCGCAAACTGTAATTAACGACGCCAATGCTCTCAAAGAGCAAGTACATGTCTTCTATGATTTGGTGGAATCTTTTGAAAATCTGGAAATTTCTTATGAGCTTGTAAAGGAAGAAGCTGACGCCGAACTGCAAGCTGAGCTTGAGTCTGAGTTGACTGAGTTAACGGCAAAATTAGATCAGTTCGAACTTAACCTTCTTTTAAGCGAGCCTTATGATAAAAATAATGCCATTTTGGAGTTGCATCCTGGCGCTGGTGGCACCGAGTCTCAGGACTGGGGATCAATGTTGCTTCGCATGTATACTCGTTGGGCTGAGAAAAAGGGCTTCAAGGTGGAAACTTTAGATTACTTACCTGGTGATGAGGCTGGTATAAAGAGTGTTACCCTTGGGATTAGAGGGCACAATGCCTATGGCTATTTGAAGGCTGAAAAAGGCGTTCACCGCTTGGTGCGGATTTCGCCATTTGATGCATCAGGTCGCCGCCATACTTCGTTTGTTTCTTGCGAAGTAATGCCCGAGTTCAATGATGAGATTGAAATTGATATTCGTACGGAGGATTTAAAAATCGATACGTACCGGGCCAGCGGTGCTGGTGGTCAGCATATCAATACGACCGATTCCGCAGTTCGGATTACCCATCTTCCAACTAATGTTGTGGTAACGTGCCAAAACGAGCGGTCGCAAATTAAAAACCGTGAACAAGCTATGAAAATGTTAAAGGCAAAGCTCTATCAACGAAAAATTGAAGAGCAGGAGAAAGAACTGTTGGAAATCCGCGGTGAACAGAAGGAAATTGGTTGGGGCAGTCAAATCCGCTCCTACGTTTTCCACCCGTATTCAATGGTTAAGGATCATCGCACTAGCACCGAGTCTGGCAATGTGCACGCGGTCATGGACGGCGAGCTTGATTCCTTTATTAACGCCTATTTGCGGTCGAAATTGAGCTGAATTGGTGTAGGTTGGGTTTATTATGGTTGGAATGTGGATGTAGTGAATTCGGTTAAAAAATACTATTAACATAATGAACGAGTGTAAAATCAGAATTGGTTTTATACTCGTTTTTTTTGGATTTCGTGGTACTTCTTTTTGTGGGAGCAGCGGCGGATTTTGCATGAATATCAATTATGGTTTTACAAAACGTTATATTTAAAAAAGGATTTTGTCATCCTGATGTAGAATTTCTCTCTATATGATGAAAGGAGTGTTGTAGGATGGTTGGAAAAATTTATATAAGGTCGGTGGTAGATGAATGAGGATAAAAGCAGAAAAAATGAGGTGTCCTCCGAATGATTCAAAAAGAAAGAACTAAACCTCGTAAACTCTATTTTTTTGAAGCCCTGTTACGACGATTCCTTGCGGATAATCCCAAAATAACTGTCATTGAGCCTGCTAAAAGCAGGGTAGAAGCTGGGTATCTTGGAGAACAAAGGATCGATTATTATTTGAATTTTCTCCCCGAAAAAGACTACTATATTTTTCATGACCTTCATTTATTCAACGGGAAATTCCACTTTCAAATTGATACACTCATTATTACTTCCACTTATATCCTAGTGATTGAAATTAAAAATATGAATGGGGAACTAGATTTCCATGAAAATTCTGGTCAACTTATCCAAAAAAAGGATAATATTCAAAATGGTTACGACGACCCTCTATTGCAAGCCGAATTTCAAGTTCGCCAATTAAAAGAGTTACTTTTGAAGAACCACTTTCCAGAGCTCCCATTTGAATATTTAGTAATGATTGCTAATCCAAATTTTATTTTGAATCTAACAAAAAGCTCTAAGGCACAGAACCGTGTATGCCGTGGACATCTATTGGTTAAACGGATTGAGGCTTTAACGAAAAAATACCAATTAGAAAAGTTGACTCCCGAGAAAATCCGCAAAATGAGCAAGTGTTTATTAAAGAATCATACAGAACCTAGCATAACCATAGAAAACTATCATATATCCCGCGGCGAAATTCAAACCGGAGTACATTGTCCCGATTTATGCGTTTTAGGGATGACCTATAATCGTGGGAAGTGGACTTGTCCTAAGTGCGGATACATTTCTAAGGATGCCCACCTTTTCGCTTTGCAAGATTATTTCCTCTTATTTGGTCCATCAATTACAAATCTGCAATTTCGGGAGTTTTTGCATCTATCTTCAGATGATATTGCGAACAAAATGCTAAGAAAATTGAATTTACCTTATACGGGTAAAAACAAACAGCGTATATATCAACTTTCTTGGAAAAATATTTTGTAGGTTTGGGGCCTATCCGCCAAAGTTGGTGGTCTATCCGCCAAAAATGGACTTCTATCCGCCAAACTCAGGCTTCTATCCGCCAAAACAGACACTCTATCCGCCAAAAACGAATGTTTATCCGCCAACCCGCCTTTTCGGCCAAAAAATCATAATAAAGAGGTGACTCACAAAAATATGAGTCACCTCTTTCTCTAGTGGGATTCTGGTTTAGATTCCCCGCTTTTGGTTAGTATTTCAAACTATAGCAAAGGGACTCTTTAATTAGAGTCCCTTTTATCTATTAGTGTTTTGGTGGAAATAAAGCTACTTTTGCGATTCTTGACGTTAGACTAATAAAACGTACAAATTGATAGCTAAAGCATCTTCTTGAAAAAATAGTACCTTTTGTGGGTTTCATTTCTTTAGATAATTGCATTGTTATCACCTCTAGATAATTATTCTGGAATTATACTCCAGCCAGGATTGCCCTTCATTTTGTAAATAAACATCGTGTGTAAAGAACGTTTAATCCATGAACCTGCAAGACCAACTTCCATATCCGTAATTTTCAAATCACGGCCATAATCAGGATACTTTTCGTAATCTGGTACGACCGGATACATTACGATAGTAGCTGCCGCGCCATCAACAACTGATTTCCCAAGCGAAGCGATACAAGCACCAGGCATTTGCGCCATTGATTCATGATGTGATGGTTGCTTTCCTTTAATCATATCAACAACATTATAGGCGGCAATCTTACCGATAATTCCTGAAGCCATACCTGTACGCGGCGGAGCTGCCGTAATCGCTGTTCCGTTTTTCGTTGTATGCGGCTTAGAAATTGATCCTGGTGGTGCAAAGGCAATTCCAGCTGCGAAAATATTTTCATAGACAGAAGATTGATAGGTTGATGGCCAGTCAGATGCCTTGAGGTCATCCCATTTTTTACCGTATCCACCATCTACAAGTGTAAATCCACCTGGATTTGTTACTTTTGAAGTGATGTCATTTCCTTCTTTATCTATATAGTTAATTTTTGTTCCTAAAAACTGCGGAATCAACATGGCAAAATCAAATTCCGTTTCACCAAATTCGCCTTGGTAGTTTTCCCATTGAACCTTACCTTTTTCTACTTTTTGAACAGCTGTTTGAACTTGGTAGTAGATTTCTTGCTCTGCAAATAGTGATTTCAAAAATGCTTCTGATTGCATGATGTAACCATATTTAGAGGCATGAAGGCCGCCAACTCCAAGGTCACCTAATTTAGGTTCGTTAGAAATCCACATGATTTTTGCTTTATCTCTTAAGCCACGCTTTTTAAGATCGTTATGAATATTAGTAATGTACTCTAGCGCAGCACCTTGACATGTTGCTTGACCATGGCCTGTCCCAATTAACAGCTTTACATTTTCGCCGTTTTCCATTCTTTTTACCTGTTCAAGATAGGCATCACGGGCCATTTTGGCATGGTGAATATTACAGATAGAATGTGAATTTCCGGCGTCTGGACCTAAGCCCTCAGTTCCTTCAAAATTTAAATGCGGTCCAGTTGCATTGATTAAATAGTCGTAATCAATCTTCAACTTTTCGCCTTCATTTGTCTCAATATCTACATATTTATCATCGGGATGGATTGCTCTAGCCCATGCTTGAATAAAATTAATTCCTTGCTTTTTGTATACAGGGGCCAGGTCAAACATCGTTTTTTCTGGCTTCATAGCCCCAATTCCTACCCAGACTAACGATGGAATATAAGTAAACCTAGGCCATGGATTAATTACCGTTACCTCATGCTCACGTCCTAATTCCTTCCTTAAATAAAGAGCTGCAGTTTGTCCAGAAAAACCAGATCCAATAACAACTACCTTTGCCATATTAATCTCCCTTCAATCTGTTATATAGCAATACCACGTAGGGTATAACAGATTGCAAAAATTTTTATATCTGTAACATTTGAATATTGACTTATGTATCTAAAGTATCATATTTTAGAAAAATATAAATACCCACTAATACAAATAGGGGTTTTACCCTAATAATTAAAATATTAGTGATAAATTATCGAATTATTAATTGGTAGAGCAAAAACCGAATTAAATTAAGGCTGTTTTTGTAAAGATTGTTGTTAAAATTTTGAATTTGATTTTTACGTAGTAACGGTTATTTTGTAGTTTGAAAGTAAATTTGTAAGTTTTTTTTTATAAATGTTGGTTGTTTCTGTCAAAAAAGTAGTATAAACACTTTGTTTACATCTTAAAAAGCAACAAAGTTTGAGAAAAGAGCCTAAATAAAAAATTTGTGAGTATGAAGCGAAACTTCCATCAATCGTGGGATATCTGCGATAAAAATAAACCCCATATAGATATGAAGCTATGGCTTTTACTGGTAGTAATCTTCGTTAACCAATAGGGGTTTCTCCCTAAATACTACAGAATTAGTGATAAATTGTTGGATTTTTCTGCCTTAGCGCATACACTAGGAAAACAGAATACCCTACGGGGTATATAGCATAAAGGGGGATTAATTTGAGAAAAAATTTAAGAGAAAATTATAGTCCATTGTATTTTCTATCTGCGTTAGGAAGTGGTGGATTAGCTATTTCATTTTTCATGTATTTAATGTTCATGGTAAAGCATCCAGGGAGACCGATGGCCAACTTTGAACATGTCTATCCAGTGTTAATGGGAGATAATCGATTCATATCCATTACAGTTGGGATTGCTTTACTTGGCATCTTATTTTTCAGCTATAAGCACTTCCGCTTATTATTTTGGAATTTAAGAGAGTATCGACTTTATAAGAAAACTGAGGCCTATGCCAAACTAAAACAATCAAATGGTGAAGTATCGTTAATGGCGATTCCACTTACTTTAGGAATGACGATAAATGTCCTATTTATTGTAGCTGGAGTATTTGTGCCTAACCTATGGGATATTGTTGAATATTTATTCCCATTTGCCTTACTAGCTTATTTCTTAACAGGATTTTATACTTTAGCTATTTTTAAATCGTACTTTACTCGTTTTATCAAAAATGGCGATTTCGACTTTGTTAGCAACAACAATTTAAGTCAAATGTTAGCGGTATTTGCTTTATCAATGGTGGCTGTTGGTTTTGCTGCTCCGGCTGCTATGAGTCATACTCTTGCCGTATCGATGATCGCAACGGTAATGGCTATTTTCTTTGGAAGTTTTGCGCTGATGTTGATGATGCTAAAAATGGCTCTAGGATTTAAATCAATCTTTAAACACGGAATTGACAAAGCTGGAAGTCCTTCGCTTTGGATGGTGATTCCAATTCTTACACTACTTGGTATAACGATTGTCCGCTTATATGCAGGGCTAAACCATAATCTATTACACAACCCAGAGCCAGCTGCACTACCACTTTTCATTCCACTTACAGTATTTGTTTCCATTCAAGTGATGTTTGGCTTAATTGGTTACTCTGTTCTGAAAAATATTAATTATTTCAGCGATATGATTCATGGAGAAGAAAAAAGTCCTGGAAGCTTCTCTTTAATTTGTCCAGGGGTTGCGTTTTTTGTACTAGGAATGTTCTTTATTCATTGGGGTTTTGTCAAAACTGGAATCGTTACACAATTTTCAGCGGTTTATTTTGCCATGCTAGTTCCATTTGTAATCGTTCAATTAAAATCGATTACAACGATTTTCAAATTGAATAAAAAGTTATTTAGTTTACCAAAGAAAACTAGGTCTGTAAGCGTAAATAAGGCAGTTTAGGAAGATTATTAATTAACCCAGCAACTAGTTCTGTTGCTGGGTTTTTTTATAAAATACGTTTTTGGTTTTATATAATTCCGTAATATAAAGCTTCAGTGAATTCTCCCTCTAATGCAATTATTGGGGTTATCCAAGAGTGTCATGGTTTATTGAATACCCAATCTGCTAGCAAATGTATGTTTTTTGTCCCCAATACGGTCTATTGGGGACAGATATGCTAGCTTTTTTGAGTGAATTGTCTCCAATAAGCCTCATTGAATACCTAATCTGCTAGCACTTTTCAATTATTTGTCCCCAATACATTAGCTTTATTATCGATTTTACCGTTATACCCCTGTAGGTATACCGATTTTATCCCACTAAAATTAACATTATTTCCTCAATATTACCTTTTCCTTGATGCAACCAACCCGAGAAAATAGGTATTATTGTTAGAAGCAAACAAGATAGCCAATTAACTCCAGCTTGAAGAGAGGAATTCCCAATAATACGCAATATAAAATAACGGAATTCCACCAAAAATACCCATTTAACCATTATACCTATACTGGTACTAGGTAAAATATCCATAAAACACTCAAAAAATTCCGTTGCTGGGATTTTTTTATAAAGAAAGAAAAAAAAAGCTGACTCATATCGTCTTTATTTAACGATTCTGAGTCAGCTTTTGTTTTGGTTTTAGTGTTTTGGTGGGAATAATGCTACCTTTACGATTTTCAGATTTAATGTTACAAAGCGGACAAATTGATAGAGTACACATTGTCTGGCTAACCGTGTCCGTAGTGTTGGCTTCATTTCTTTGCTTAGTTCCATTTGGATTCACCTCTATTGTTTATTCTGGGATTATGCTCCAGCCGGGATTACCTTTCATTTTGTAGATAAACACGGTGTGAAGGGTTCTTTTGATCCAAGCACCTGCAAGTCCGATTTCCATGTCGGTTATTTTTAAATCACGACCATAATCAGGGTATCTTTCATAGTCTGGTACGACTGGATACATGATGATTGATGCTGCTGCTCCATTTACGATTGATTTTCCAATCGAAGCGATACATGCACCGGCCATCTCTGTCATAGATTCGTGATGCGATGGTTGTTTTCCTTCAATCATGTCAACAACATTCAACGCAGCAATTTTACCGATGATTCCTGATGCCATACCAGTCCGTGGTGTTGTTGCGTTAATGACAGTTCCATTTTTGGTAGTATGAGGTTTAGAAACAGCCCCTGGTGTGGCAAAAGCGATTCCTGCTGCAAAAATATTCGGATAACTAGGTGTTTGATAGGTTGATGGCCAGTCAGATGCCTTCAGATCGTCCCATTTTTTCCCGTAGTTACCATCAACAAGTGTAAAGCCACCTGGATTGGTCATTTTTGCTGTAATATCGTTGCCGTCTTTATCGATATAGTTAATTTTTGTTCCTTTGAATTGGGGAATTAACATAGCAAAATCAAATTCAGTTTCGCCATATTCGCCTTCATAATTTTCCCAAATTGCTTTTCCTTGTTCCACCCTTTGGACAGCTGATTGAACTTGAAAGTAGATTTCATGTTCTGAAAAAAGCGATTTTAAAAAGGAATCAGATTGCATGATGTAACCATATTTTGAGGCATGAAGACCACCGACTCCAAGATCGCCTAATTTAGGTTCATTAGATATCCACATAATTTTCGCTTTATCTCTTAAACCACGTTTGACGAGATCGCTATGAATATTGGTAATGTATTCGAGTGCAGCACCTTGGCACGTTGCTTGGCCATGGCCTGTCCCAATTAATAGTCTAACAGTTTCGCCATTTTCCATTCTTTTAACTTGTTCAAGATAAGCATCACGAGCCATTTTTGCATGATGGATATTACAAATTGAATGGGAATTTCCAGCATCTGGACCAAGGCCTTCTGTACCTTCAAAGTTCAAATGTGGACCAGTGGCGTTAATAACATAGTCGTAATCGACTTTTGTTTTTTCACCATCATTATTTTCAACTAATACATATTGGTCATCTGTGTGGATTTCTCTAGCCCAAGCTTGAATGAAATTGATTCCATGCTTTTTAAAAACTGGAGCTAGTTCGAACATGGTTTTCTCTGGTTCCATTGCCCCGACTCCAACCCAAACTAATGATGGGATGTAGGTAAATCTTGGCCAGGGATTAATGACCATTACTTCATGTTCACGTCCAAGATTCTTTCTTAAATAAAGGGCTGCGGTTTGTCCTGAAAAACCTGCACCGATAACAACTACTTTTGCCATATTAATCTCCCCCCACCTTTTTATACCCTTATGGGTATGATGGTGTATAATATTTTTCTATGAATGATAAATATTATGAATTTTGTTTCTAATTCAAAGATAACATGTATTTTAAAATAATAAAGAGACATTTAAATAAATAGGGCTTTTCACCTATTTAAAGGAAAATAATTGAAAAAAAACGAACACTTTCCATGTGTATATAATCACAAAAAAGAAAACGCTGGCTTGGTTCTCTCCTGCGTTTTCTTTTCATCAAGATTATTTTGGATTTTTTCAGTGTTTTCCCGTAGATATTTTTTTAGAATAGAGACATGGATACGATTTTTATTCTTTAGATTTGTTTAAGACTTTGGGGTTTTTTCAATATATTTTTTTGCAAGTTTTTTCACTAGCGCTGATTGTGATGGTATTATTGACCAGATGATTGGACAATTTCCTTTGTTAAGACAGGAATATTCCCCCATATACAAGCGCTCCTACAATTACATAGGCAGGATGGATTTTTATTTTTTCCATAAGAAAGAAGCTGATGATAGCAATTACAACTGTTTGGATCCACCCATTGTGGTCATATGATGCAAAAAACATCTCAAAGGCTATTAGGCCAAGTAAGACGGCGATCACTGGTCTGACGACTATTGTCATTCTTTTTACCCGCGGGGAATCTTTATATTTCATCATTAAGCTGAGCAAGCCAATCATTAGAACTAGGGATGGTGCTACTGTGGCAAAAACAGCTGTTATTGAGCCTAGAGTTCCTGCTACTTCATAGCCGATGTAGCTTGCCATTTTCGTGGCAATTGGTCCTGGCAAGGAATTCCCTAGTGCCAACACCTCACTGAATTCATTTACTGTTAACCAATGATAGCGGTCGACGACTTCAGCTTCAACTAGCGGAATCGAGGACGGTCCTCCTCCATATCCAAGAATTCCTGGAATGAAAAAGGCTAAAAATATTTTTAAGTAAATCATGACTGTGACTCCTTTTTATTAGTGGCTGTCGATGTTGAATCCTTTTTTAACAGGGCACCAATTAATAAGGAAAATATGATAATTGCCGGGTGAACGTGGAGTAATTGTAATAAAACAACGCTTCCAATCACAAAAACAAAGGTCCAGACCCAGCCTAAATTTGATGACTTTGATTTTTTTATAAAATTCCAGGTAAGGGTTGTCAGCATTACGGCCACGACTGGCACCACTGCCGAGGACATGCCGCTTACCCATGGCTTATCCTTATAGGCGTTTAATACCTTCAACAACAGAACCATCAGAATAGCGGTTGGTAAGATTGTTGCAATTAGGGCAGTAATCATGCCCAAGACACCGCCGACACGATAGCCAATGTAACCGGACATTTTCGTATTGATTGGTCCAGGGAGGGCATTGCCAAGTGCTAGCACATCGCTAAATTCATCAGAATCCATCCATTTGTATCGTTCTACGACTTCTTTATGTACTAACGGAATCGAGGACGGTCCTCCTCCATATCCAAGAATTCCCACTCTAAAAAAGGCAAGAAATATGTCTACTTGCTTCATCTGCTTGGTGTCTCCTTCCTGTCCGATTGCTTGGTGTGGTGGCTTTTTTCTAGTAACACTATTGCTGATTTTAATTATAAAGAAAATGTTCGCCGCTGACTACCAGGGCCAAGCATACTTATTTTAGAGTGTGTTCAATTATGCGAATTCTATTGAAAAAAAACAAAAATAGATTACGGAATTTTTATTTTGTGCTTAAGAAAAGTGCAAGCGCCTTGGTCAGCTCACGACAAGCTGAAGTAGCCGAAGGATTATACGAAGCGGAGTTTTTCCGGTTATTTGCAAAATAGTGCTCATTTCAGGGGGAATAAGCGGAGTTTTTCCGGTAATGCATCGCAATATCCCTTATTTTCACGTTTTTCGCTTCAATAAGCGGAATTTGTCCGTCTATTGAAGCTATTTTTGATGATTTTCACTAATTAAGCGGAATCCGTCCGTCTATTTATCAGATTTGGCGCTTAGTCTGACCACCCAACCGATATGAGCGGTTCCTCATCGGTCATGATTGCAGGTGAAGGGCTCTGCATCTTTTTGTCGACTAGTTGCGAAAGAACTTTGCGCTTAGCACTATTCCAAGTTAAAAATTTTATACTTTCTTTACTGATAAAAAAACACAGTCCTGAAAATCCAGAACTGTGTTTTTGTTTTGTATATTATTGTGCTTCGATTAACCCGTAACGTCCGTCTCTACGCTTGT
>CALCRD010000437.1 GCA_937894355.1 uncultured Bacillus sp. | reverse complement strand
TTTACCAGTGAAGATTTAACTTATTTAAAAAATGAAGTCGGCTACGAGGATGATTTTCTGGAATACTTGAAAAATCTAACTTTTACAGGTTCAATTCGCTCGATGCGAGAAGGAGAAGTGGTGTTTGCAAATGAGCCGCTACTTCGTGTGGATGCACCGCTTGCAGAAGCCCAGTTACTAGAAACGGCTTTGTTAAATGCCATCAATTATCAAACCCTAATTGCCACAAAGGCTTCACGGATGAAACAGGTTATTGGTGAAGGTACAGCACTGGAATTTGGGACAAGACGTGCCCAGGAACTGGACGCAGCGATTTGGGGTGCCAGAGCAACCTATCTTGCTGGTTTTGATGGAACAAGTAATGTTCGGGCCGGGAAGCTGTTTTCAATACCGGTTTCCGGTACTCATGCCCACTCAATGGTTCAAGCCTATCGCGACGAATATCAAGCATTTCACAAATATGCCAGCTCACATAAGGATTGTGTGTTTTTAGTCGATACATATGATACACTCCGTTTAGGAGTACCAAATGCCATAAAGGTGGCGACGGAATTAGGCGATCAGATTAATTTTATTGGGATTCGTCTTGATAGCGGCGACCTTGCCTATCTTTCCAAGCGGGCTCGGAAAATGCTCGACGAGGCTGGCTTTACGGAGGCTAAGATTTTTGCATCAAGTGACCTTGATGAATATACGATTTTAAACTTGAAGGCCCAAGGAGCAAGAATTGATAGCTGGGGAGTCGGAACAAAGCTAATTACTGCTTTTGATCAGCCAGCACTGGGAGCTGTTTATAAAATTGTATCCATTGAAGCTTGTGACGGTCAAATGGTTGATACGATAAAAATTTCTTCTAATCCAGAAAAGGTCACGACGCCTGGAAGTAAGAAAGTGTACAGAATCATCAATAATACCAATCATTTTTCTGAAGGCGACTATATTGTGTTAGAGGGTGAAAACCCACAAGCGGAAGAAAGGCTAAAAATGTTTCATCCAACCCACACCTACATCAGCAAGTTTGTTACTAATTTTACCGCAAGGGATCTTCATGAAGATATTTATGTTAATGGGAAGTTAGTTTATAAAATTCCACCGTTAGAAGAATCGCGGGAATATTTACAGGCAAACCTGGGGCTTCTATGGGATGAGTACAAGCGACCGATGAATCCTGAACAGTATCCAGTCGACTTAAGTCAAAAATGCTGGGATAATAAAATGAGAAATATTGAAGAGATTCGTGAAAAAATAAAGACGATGACCACTGAAGATAACCCGATTTAATGGCGTTATTTTTAGCAAAAGGGAGATAAGGAAGTAGGAAATGGAAAAATTAATTCCGGTGCAGAAAAATGAATTTATTGATGTCGAGTTTGAAGACCTAACTCATGACGGGGCAGGAGTCGCCAAGGTAGATGGCTACCCATTGTTTATCGCGGGCGGTCTTCCAGGGGAAAAGGGAAAGATTAAGGTTACGAAGGTCGGGAAAGGCTATGGCTTTGGTCGCTTAATTGAGCTTTATGAACAAAGTCCTTATCGAGTGGATCCAGCATGTTC
The DNA here is from genome assembly GCA_937894355.1 of uncultured Bacillus sp. Lineage (GTDB taxonomy): Bacteria > Bacillota > Bacilli > Bacillales > Cytobacillaceae > Bacillus_BU. Next base: position 2,210 of record CALCRD010000437.1, on the reverse strand, counting down.
GATTTATAAGGAGTGCGGCGGCTGTCAGCTGCAACACCTTAGCTACGAAGGCCAATTGCAAGCCAAAGAGAAGCAGGTCCGAGAAGTAATGAACCGAATTGGTAAGCTCGATCAAGTAAAAGTCCATCCTGTTTTGGGAATGGAGGAGCCATGGCAATACCGCAATAAATCGCAAGTTCCTGTCGGCGAACAAGAAGGTGGACTGATTGGCGGCTTTTATCAGCAACGGACACACAAAATTATTGATATGAAGACCTGCCTAATCCAGCAGCAGAAAAATGATGAAGTTGTCGGTCTGATTAAAGAGATATGCAGTCGATTTGGTGTTCGTGCTTATGATGAGGCAAGGCATAAGGGTATGTTACGGCATATTATGGTTCGCCATGGTCTGGTAACCGGAGAAGTGATGGTCGTATTGGTGACAAGAACGAATGATTTACCTCATAAAAAGGAACTAGTTGCCGAAATCGCCGAACGGGTTGCTGGAGTGAAATCAATAATACAGAACGTCAATTCCAAAAAGACTAATGTCATAATGGGGGAGGCAACCCATGTGCTTTGGGGTGCTGAGGTCATTTATGACTATATCGGTGATATTAAATTTGCTATTTCCGCTCGGTCATTTTATCAAGTAAATCCAGAGCAAACCAAGGTCCTGTACGGGAAAGCCTTGGAGTATGCTGAGTTAACTGGCCAAGAAACAGTGATTGACGCTTACTGTGGCATTGGGACCATATCTTTATTTTTAGCTAAGAAGGCTAAAAAGGTATACGGTGTTGAAATTGTTCCAGAAGCCATTGAAGATGCCAAACGCAATGCCGAGTTGAACGGAATTGAGAATGCTGAATTTGCCGTAGGGGAAGCTGAAACGGTGATTCCAGGTTGGTATAAAGACGGAATAACTGCGGATGTTCTCGTGGTTGACCCACCGCGTAAGGGCTGTGACGAGGCTTTACTTCAGACGATTATTGAAATGAAGCCAAAGAAAGTCGTCTATGTTTCTTGTAACCCAGCCACCCTAGCAAGAGATTTGCGAATTCTTGAAGATGGCGGCTATCAGACTGTTGAAATTCAGCCAGTTGATATGTTTCCGCAGACTACGCACGTGGAGACGGTTGCGCTGCTGGAGTTAAAATAGCCCATGAAATCAAGGGTTTGTAGCGATATTTCCAACTACTTTTTCCTGTGTTATTAGTCTAGGGAAACAGAAAAGGGATAATATGTGCAGTAAAAGGGTGTGCAGTTTTGCTGATTAATTTAACTGATTGGCTAAAGGGAGTACAGTTTAGCAAAAGAGGAAGTTCATAGGATAAAAATGAACAATAAAAAGGCGCAATTTTTTCTTACTCCTGAGTTGCTCCCTCTTCATGAATAAATAAGAAGTTTAAATATGATAGAAAAGAATCATTGTCATACAGAAGTAAATTTAGCCGATTTCAAAATTAAAGTAACTTAAATTTCACTTTTAGATTAATGATATGTAATTAGCTATAGCTTATAATAAAGGAAATGGGAGGGATGAAATATGAAGTGGCAGGAAGTTAGAGAATTATTTCCTAATCAATTTGTTTTAGTATCGATTCTTGATTATCATGAGGAAGATGAAAAAAAAATTATTGATGAAGTCGCACCCATTCGCTCCATTCTAGATGAAAATGCTAATAAAGAGTTTTTTAAAGTAGAACCGGGAAACATTGTTTATCATACATCAAATGAGAACTGTATCGTTCATATACGTAAAGATCCGTTGATGAGAGTGAGACGAATTTAATGAAAATATCATTTGATGGACAGCTTATTACAACATCACTTATTATTACTTTTCGAGGAAAAACGCTACACATCGATGATATGATTATTGATACAGGCTCCTCTCACACGGTTATTAGCCCAGATGTTTTAGAAGAAATAGGGGTAACATATGAAAATGGCGACGATATTTATGAAGCATATGGGATAGGCGGATCAGTACCTTTTTATACTAAAGTAATGGATGAAATTCAAATTGATAAATTTAATATAAAGAATATTGAAATTGATGTGGGAGTTCTTCCAAAAGATCATAATGGACTTCTAGGGTTGGATATTTTAATGACCTACAATTTTATAGTGGATATGGACAAGTTAGAATTATATCCATCAAGGATGAAAGCCGAGGATTCGGTATAACGATTGGAACAATCCAGTTTTAAAAATCCCAATCTCTCATT
>CALCRD010000436.1 GCA_937894355.1 uncultured Bacillus sp. | reverse complement strand
TGTCCGACTTTCCTTGGGATATGTCCGACTTTCTATGAGTTATGTCCGACTTTTAGGGAGATATGTCCGAGTTTCTATGAGTTATGTCCGACTTTTGGGGAGTTATGTCCGAGTTTCTATGAGTTATGTCCGACTTTTTGCAGATATGTCCAACTTTACGGGGAAATGTCCGACTATTTTCGAAATTAGGCAATTTAAGATCCCTATTCTCCCAAAACGGGATCCCGACCCCCACACTAAAAAAACAGAAGCAAAACTTCCTGGTCGGGCTAACTTGCCCCTAGCACGGGGCCTAAACAACAAAAAAGGCTGCTGGAATTTTCATCCAACAGCCTCGCTTTTTAAATTCTATTCTTCTTCTTGCTCTTCTAAGAATGTATTAAGCATTTCTTCAATTAAATCCCATTCTTCATCTGTTTCGATCGGCACTAAATCGCCGTCTTCTTCATTTTCGTTTGGTGTAAATGCTGAAGCATGAATTTCGATATCTTCATCATCATTGTCGTCAGCACCAACTGGATAGTATAAAACATAAGACTTTCCAAATTGTTCTGAATCAAACGTAAATAAAACTTCACATAATTGTTCGTTTCCTTGCTCATCTACTACTGTAATATTATTTTCTCCGTGATCCATTTCTTCACCTCATTAAAGTTTACTATCTAAAAAACCTTGTAAAATAATAGACGCAGCCATTTTGTCGATAACCTTTTTACGTTTTTTTCGACTGACATCAGCCTCAAGTAGAACTCTTTCTGCTGCCATTGTCGATAAGCGTTCATCCCATAGAACAACAGGCAATGCAAAAAGTCTTTCTAACTCACTAGCGTAAAATTGACAAGCTTCACCTCGGGGACCTATTGTGCCATTCATGTTTTTAGGCAACCCGACAACAATTCTATCAACTTGATGATCTTTTATAATTTCACCCAGTTCGGTAAAACCATAATTTTTTTCATCTTCATCGATTTTTAAAGTGGTCAGTCCTTGTGCAGTCCAGCCGAATTCATCACTTATGGCAACGCCTACTGTTTTTGTACCAACATCCAATCCCATTACCCGCATAGATTACCCCTCATGGCGTTGTTTTAAATACGATTTTACCAATTCTTCAATAATTTCATCCCGTTCCAATTTGCGGATAATATTGCGTGCGTCACGATGACGTGGTATGTAGGCAGGATCTCCTGACAACAGGTAGCCAACAATTTGGTTGATCGGGTTATATCCTTTTTCCTGCAAAGCAGCATAAACCTGGTTTAGAACCTCACTAATATTATGTTCAATCGGCTCTTCAGGAAAATTAAATCTCATTGTTTTGTCAAATGAGCTCATCTTTTGCACCTCGCTTTTTTTTGGAGCAAAAAAATCATTAGTTTAGAAATGGTTATCTACATTTTACACTACTTTGTTCTGTTATCAAACGGATTTTACCCAATCTTCAACAAAAGCAAGAGCAGATTCTAATTTTTCTGGGTCTTTACCGCCAGCTTGTGCCATATCAGCACGTCCGCCACCGCCACCACCGCAACGAGTAGCAACTTCTTTTATTAACTTTCCTGCATGGTAGCCCTTATCAATTAGGTCTGATGTAACACCAGCAATCAAGTTTACTTTATCTTCATTGACACTGCCAAGTAAAACGATTCCTGAACCAATTTTTTGCTTCAAATCATCTGCCATGTTACGCAAATTATTCATATCAGATGCTTGAACCTTTGCAGAAAGGACCTTCACACCGTCAATGTCTTTAATTTTAGAAACAAGGCTTCCTGCTTCAATATTGCCCAGTTTAGCAGATAATGATTCATTTTCGCGTTGCAATTGCTTCATTTCTCCAAGTAAAGCTTCAATTCGAGTGACTACATCTTTTGGATTAGCTTTAAGCTTTCCAGCGGCTTCTTTTAACAAACCAATTTGATCGTTTAATAATTTATAAGCAGCTTCACCTGTTACTGCTTCAATCCGACGAGTCCCTGCCCCAATACCTGATTCAGATACAATTTTAAATAAGCCGATCACTGACGTATTTGGAACATGACAGCCCCCACAAAGTTCTAGACTATAATCTCCAACTTGGACAACACGTACAATATCGCCATATTTTTCACCAAACAAGGCCATTGCACCCATTGCTTTGGCTTCAGCAATTGGTTTCAAATCGATATTTACCCCGATGCTGCGCCAAATTTTTTCATTTACAATCGCTTCAATTCTTTCAAGCTCTTCCGGATGAATCTGACCAAAATGTGAGAAGTCAAAGCGCAAACGTTCAGACTCTACAAGTGAACCAGCTTGATTTACATGTTGACCAAGCACGTCTTTTAATGCTTTTTGCAGCAAATGAGTAGCAGTATGATTTTTAATAATCCCACCGCGAGTTTCCGGGTTAACCGTTGCTTTTACTTGTTGGTTAACTTTTAGCGTTCCTGCCTCAATTACAGCGCTATGCAAGTTCTGGCCGTTCGGAGCTTTCTGAACATCCTTAATTTTCACGATTAAGCCGCCTGCTTCTAATGTACCTTCGTCGGCTGTTTGGCCACCGCTCTCAGCATAGAATGGCGTCTCATCCAAAATAAGCTGAATCTCTTCACCCGAATTTGCCTCCGATACCATTTGTCCATCTTTTAAAACAACCACGACGGTTGCATTTGTTTCTAATTGTTGGTAACCAACAAATTGACTTTCCACTTTGATATCGCCTAGCACTCCACCTTGAACATGCATGGAATCGACATCTTGTCTAGCAGCACGAGCACGTTCACGTTGCAGTTCCATTTCTGTTTCAAAGCCAGCATGGTCGACCTTCATACCTTCTTCTTCGGCATATTCCTCGGTTAATTCTACAGGGAATCCGTAGGTATCATAAAGCCGGAACACATCCGCACCAGGAATGATATTACTGTTTTGCTCTTGTTGTTTCTTGATTACGCTTGATAGAATACTTAATCCATCATGTAATGTCTCATGGAAACGCTCTTCTTCGTTTTTAATTACTTTTTGAATAAATTCCGTGCTTTGTTTTACTTCTGGATAAAAATCGGCCATAATTTCCCCAACAACTGGAACTAATTCAAACATAAATGGACGATTTATATTAATTTTCTTAGCATAGCGAACAGCACGACGAAGTAAGCGTCTTAATACATAGCCTCTACCTTCATTTGAAGGTAATGCCCCATCTCCAACTGCAAAGGCAACCGTACGAATATGGTCAGCAATCACTTTAAAGGCAACATCGTTTTCTTTATCTTCCCGATAGTTAACGCCAGAAATCTCTTCTGTCGCTTTGATAATTGGGATAAATAAATCTGTATCAAAGTTTGTCGGTACGTCTTGAACAACTGAAGCCATCCGTTCAAGTCCCATCCCGGTATCAATGTTTTTCTTAGGAAGCGGGGTATAGGTGCCATCAGGGTTATGATTGAATTCTGAGAAAACCAGATTCCACACCTCTAGATAACGTTCATTTTCGCCACCAGGATATAGTTCTGGATCTGTTGAATCATCTCCATATTCCGGACCGCGATCATAGAAAATTTCCGTATTCGGACCACTCGGACCTTCACCAATATCCCAGAAGTTTCCTTCTAGGCGGATGATTCTTTCTTCAGGAATGCCTATTTTTTTATTCCAATATTCAAATGCTTCAACATCCTCTGGATGAATCGTTACTGATAACCGTTCTGGATCCCAGCCAATCCATTTGTCACTTGTAAGGAACTCCCAAGCCCATTCCATAGCCTCTTCTTTAAAATATTCTCCGATGGAGAAATTCCCTAACATTTCAAAGAAAGTATGGTGTCTAGCTGTTTTCCCCACATTTTCAATATCGTTAGTACGAATTGATTTTTGGGCATTGGTAATTCTCGGATTATCAGGAATCACCCGGCCATCAAAGTATTTTTTCAATGTGGCAACACCACTATTAATCCACAAAAGCGAAGGATCATCATGAGGAACAAGCGGCGCACTCGGTTCAATTGCATGGTCCTTTTCTTTAAAAAATTCTAAAAACATTCGGCGAATATCTGCGCCAGTTAAGCTTTTTTTCACTTTCTAAAACCTCCTTAAATGTTAAAAAGACAATACAAAAAGGCCTCATCCCCTAACAGGGACGAGAGCCTTGATTCTCGCGGTACCACCCTGATTATGGACCTAATTACTTTTGTCCACCTCTCAATTCACCTTAACGCGGCAAACGGCAGTGGTTAGCTGCACTCCGGACTAGCGTTCTGTCATCCTTCACCTAGAATTTCTTTCAGCCTAGGAAATTCTTCTCTTTTCGATGGACTATGACAGACTTGTTCCTTCAACATATTACAATATTCGTATAGCCGAATTATATAAACTGAAACTAAGTTTGTCAATGTTTGGTTAAATCGCCAATACTCGCCTTGTATTTAACAAAATGTTCTTTAGCATGAAGTATGGCCACCTTGGTGATTGATAATATTGGAACAGCGATTATGAGGCCCAATATCCCAGCAATCTCACCACCCGCCAGCAGGGCAAACATAATAAAAAGTGGATGTGTGTGAAGACTTTTTCCGACAATAAATGGCGACAAAATATTCCCTTCCAAAAACTGTAGAATAAAGATAATCACCAGTGAGATGATCACCATTTTACCCGACACCGTTGCCCCAATAATTACCGCAGGTACCGCTCCAATAATTGGACCAAAATAGGGAATTACATTTGTGACTCCAATAATAAATCCCAGCAATAATGGATATTTCATATCAGTTATCCAAAAAAGCAAGGCCGAAATGGATCCGATTAACACACAAACAATTAATTGACCGCGGATATAATTCCCCAGTGACGAATTAACATCTCGTAAAAATAACTTCCCTTGTTTTCGCCAGGCACTCGGGGTAATATACCAGGCAGCTTTTTTCAATAAATGAAAGTCCTTTAGCATATAAAAAGCAATAAACGGGATAATTGCAATGATAGCAATAGAATTAATGATTCCGACAAAGCCATTTAGGATTCTAGTTAATAACGTATTTAGCCCTTTTTCAATTTTTAAAATTCCGTCATCGATTTGTTCCCGCAATCCATCTGGCCATTTATCGGTTTTATTTTGGATTTCATCGACCATATCTAAATATTGATTTGAAAAGACCGGAATGTTTTCCGTTAGATCCTTTAATTGAACAATGACAGCAGGAATCCCCTTGTATAGTCCAAAGCCAATTCCACCAAAAAACAATAAATAGATAATAATCACAGCCAAACCGCGGTGCAAACCGGCTGAATTCAGCTTCTCAATAATCGGATGTAATAAATAGGTAATAAACGCAGCAGTAATAAAAGGAATGAGAACAGTAATAATTAACTCCACAATCGGTAGCCAGATGGACTGTAATTTTACAAAAATAAAGATAATCACAAACAATAACAGAAAAAAGCCCAATCGGTAATACCATTTCATCCTGATTTCCACATCTACACCCCCTCATCGTTATCTTTAGATGCAAGCCTATTTTTTATGCCTTTTAACAAAAAATCCCCTCAACGTTTGAGGGGAACTGGCTTAGAACATTTTATTGATACGTTTGCCCATTTTTTTCATTTGGCGATTTGTAATCATATTGTTTTTTCTTGCGTAGCTGTATGCAGCCATTCCTGCACCCACCGCAAGAACTGAGGTTACCATTTTATTCATATGTTTCACCTCTAATCTACGACTATATGCTGTACTTTCTTTCCTCTTCATCGAACAAATCATCTAATGAACTTAGCGACCCGTCTTCCTCGACTTGGTGTGTATGGATAACCCCTTGAAATAAAGAAAGCTCAATAAAACAGTTCCAACAATAGTATTGGCTAATACCAATTTTTCCGATATTCTTGCTTTGGCAGTTTGGACACATTAACATAGGGTGACACCTCACATAGATTTAACATTAACTATGATGGTATCCTTCCCGATTGCAGGGGGTTGAGCAATTTTAACGACTCGTTTTCCTTCCTTTATATCAGAAAAGAATCCATCTGTGCATTCATACCCCACAATTGTGCCCAATTCTTCCATAAAATATACATCCTCTACCAGCCCAAGTTTTTCACCTTCAGATGACATAACCATTTTCCCCAGCAAGCCTCTATCATGTTCAAGGGTAAAATCCGGAGGTAGAAAAACGGGCTCTAGGACCTGTTCGCGTTGAACCATCACTCCATCATTACCAAAAGAATCGACATTTTGAATCTTAATGAAATGTTTCTTCTTCAATAACGACTTCTTTTTCACAAGCAATCCTTCTACAACACCTTCATCGGAAATACAGAGGTCACAAACGTCACCGAGCTTTACTCCATTCTTTAACTCATACACTGGAAGGCCCTTTAATAATGAGAATGTCCGCAAAGAAAATCCCACCTTCCCGAACATTTTTAGTTTCCGTCTTTATTGCAAAATCATAACGAGAAACCTTTACCAATTCTTTATTGCGAAAATTTTCCAGAATAAAAAAAGCCAAGGAATCCTCCTACTATGTTTAGGATTTCCTTGGCCAATTCTAAAATGCTATTCAACAGTTAAAAAATCATATGGTGTGACGCCATCCATTCCAATTAAGGGATCAACCTGCATCAATGCTTCCGCGTAAGATAATTCTGGGATCATCGTATTAGGTTGACCACCGCTAGCTTCAGCGTTTGTCTCCTCAACCCCCATATCACTACCAGCTTCCACCATGTTTTCACTAGCTGTATCATCTAATTTTCCCATTGCTTGCTGCAATTTTACAGAAAGAGTGGTATTCCTTGCTTGATCATCTGCCCGTTCCACACCAATCCGCAGCGCTTCTTCTTCACCACATAAAATAAGAAACTGCTTACTTCGCGTTATAGCCGTATAAATCAAGTTTCTTCTAAGCATGCGGTAATAACTTTTAACTATCGGAAGAATGACAATAGGAAACTCGCTTCCCTGGGCTTTATGCACTGAACAGCAATAAGCATGGGTGAGCTTATTCATCTCCTGGCGAGTGTAAGTCACCTCAGTCCCCTCAAAGGAAACAATCATCATATCCTGCTTTTCAGTATTTTCTTTTGCGAAAAAAATCGAAATAACTTCGCCAATATCGCCGTTAAAAACATTATCCTCTGGTTGATTCACTAACTGTAGAACTTTATCACCAATCCGATATTTTATATCTCCAAAAAGAAGTTCTTTCCGCGATCCATCAGGGTTTGAATTGAAAATTTCTTGCAACAGCACATTCAGGCGGTCAACACCTGCTGGTCCGCGATACATCGGGGCTAACACCTGAATATCTCTTGCAGAATAGCCTTTATTTTTCGCATTCAAAACAACTTTTTGAATGACATCAGCCATCTGATTGGTATTACAGCGGATAAAGGAACGATCCTTTTGCGGCGTAGTAATTTGTGGTGGGAGTTGACCATGCTTGATTTCATGAGCCAAATCAATAATTGAAGACCCCTCTGCTTGTCGATAGATATCCGTTAACCGCACAGTCGGAATCACACCTGACTGAAGCATATCCTTTAACACCTGTCCTGGTCCAACAGATGGTAGCTGATCCTCATCACCCACAAAGATTACCTGAATCGTTTCCGGTAAAGCCTTAAACAATTGGTAAGCCATCCAAACATCCACCATCGATGTTTCATCAATAATCAAAATTTTCCCCTGCAACAGATTATCTTCATTATGATCAAAACCTTCAGATCCATTCCAGCCAAGCAACCGATGAATGGTAACAGCTGGAAGCCCTGTAGACTCTGACATCCGCTTTGCGGCACGACCAGTTGGGGCGGCTAGTAGAAAAGGAAATTCTTGTCCTTTTTTATAAGTCTTACTGTCTAGCGAACAGCCATGAAGCTCAGAATACAGCTCGACAATCCCCTTAATTACCGTTGTTTTCCCGGTCCCCGGACCACCTGTTAAGATTAACATTGGCGACATAAGAGCCGTTTGAATCGCTTCCTTTTGTGTCGGAGCATACTGAACGCCAATCCGCTCTTCAAGCTCTCCTAACGCCAATAGAAATTCCGATTCAGGAAACTGCTCCTGATATTCCGTTTGCGCCAAAATTCGTTTTATCTGCGTAACGATCCCTTTTTCGGAAAAATAAAGCGATGGTAAATAAACATTTTGCTCATCAATAATGATTTTTCCTTCCTCGGCTAATCCAATTAGCTCCGCAGAAATATCGGTAAATTCAATAATGTCCCGTTGATTTTCCTCAAGAAGCTGTTTTACCGATTCCAAAAGATGGCGAGTTGGCAGAAATACGTGTCCCGCTTGGACACTTTCTGTTTCCAGCATATAATGACAACCTGCTTTTATCCGATCTGGATGTGAGCCGGTAAGCCCTAACTGATGACCTAATTCATCGGCACGGCCAAACCCAATACCCTCAATGTCCTCAACCAATTGATAAGGATTTTTTTGAATCAGATTTAGGGTCTCCTCTTTATATTTCTGATAGATTCTCATCGAGATTTGCGGTCCAAAGCCATATTGATTTAAGGCAACCATCACTTGCTCTAGCCCTTGATGCTCCATTAATGTGTCATAGAGCATTTTGGCCCGTTCCGGAGGAAGCTTGGGAATGGAATCAAGTAGCGAGGGTTGATTCAAAATTTTCGAAATAGCATTTTCCCCTAGCGTTTCTACAATTTTCTCCGCAGTCTTTTTCCCAATTCCCTTAAACATTTCACCAGCTAAATAATTTATAACCCCTTGCTTTGATTGCGGCATATCCTTACGAAAATGGGTTGCTTGAAACTGAGCTCCAAACCTAGGATGCTCCTTCAATTCCCCATAAAAAATATACGTTTCCTGTTCATGAATCCGGGGAAAATACCCAGTAATAACAGCTTCCTTATCGTGGTATGTATCATCATTCGTTTCTTCAACACGAACTCTTAATACCGTATACAAATTTTGTTCATTATGAAAAATCGTGACCAGATGTTTTCCCCTAATAAATTTCCCTTGATCGGCAAATAAATCAAGCGAGTCCTGCTTTTCCATGGGATTCCCCCCTTTCATCGGCAATTCCTAATTAGTGAAGTTGCTCATCAGCAGTCTCAATAATTTTTTTAGTATTCGCTGCTAAACTGTGATCAGGTTGAATCTGCAAAGCTTTTTCCAACATTGCTATAGCTTCGCTTTTGTTATCTTTAAAGGCATAGGCTACCCCTAGATTATAGTAAGCATCAGCGTGCTCTGGTTCAATTTCAATGCACTTGTTAAGCTGCTCAATTGCTTCATCAAGCAATTCCTGCTGCGCTAAACAAAGCCCATACTGAAATAATGCTTCAGAATCCTTTTCGTTTAACTCGACACTTCTTTGTAGGTATGGAAGCGCCAAACGAGAATTACCTAAATTCACTAAGCTCATTCCTAGCATAAAATAATTGTCACACGTATGTAGTCCTTCTTTAATAGCCTTTTCAAACATATTCTTGGCATCCTCAAACTGCTCTTTTTCATAGCACAATGCACCAGCACTATAATATGCAGCACCACCGCCACCTAGTTCAATCGCTTTTCGAAAAAACTTCAGTGCCTTTTCAGGATCGCCAACCGCTGATAAAACATTTCCAAAGTTAATATAAGCTACGGGATCTTTTGGATTCGCTTCAATCTCTTCCATAAAAGCTTTAGCAGCTTCTTCCCATTTTCCTTCTTGCATCAGTTGAATACCAGTTTGATTATTATCCATTTTCCACGTACACACTCCGTCCATTTCTTTATATCGAAAAGTATATCATAAAGTAAAACTTCCATCAGTGGGGTTTTACTGCTCAGTAAATCTCGAAAAAAACCTCGACCATTATTAGTCGAGGCTTTCAAGTTAAGATACACGATTTAACCTACATATGTCAGGCGTTCACCATTTTTATAAACTTCATCGATAGTTGCTCCGCCCAAGCATTCTTCCTCGTTGTAAAAAACAACAGCCTGTCCCGGTGTAATCGCCCGAAGGGGCTCAGCAAAAACAACCTTAACTCTATTGTTTTCTAACAACTGCACCTTCACTTTACTATCTGGTGCCCGGTAGCGGAATTTTGCCGTACATTCAAACTCCACAGGAGGTGGTGTATTGGATGTCCAACTTACATCAGTAGCAGTAATTTCATGTGAATAAAGCATTTCATGATGAAATCCCTGACCAACATATAAAACGTTTCGTTCCAAATCCTTGCCAATAACAAACCAAGGGTCACCAGAACCGCCGATACCTAAGCCATGCCTTTGCCCGATAGTATAATACATAAGCCCATCATGACGCCCCATCACTTCTCCAGAAAATGTCTCCATATTTCCCGGTTGAGCAGGTAGATAATTACCCAAAAACGCTTTAAAGTTCTTTTCACCGATAAAACAAATCCCGGTGCTATCTTTTTTAGTCGCAGTCGCAAGATTGGCTTCTGTGGCCAACTCTCTCACTTTTGGTTTTTCAAAATTACCAATTGGAAATAATACCTTTTCAAGCTGCTGTTGGGTCAACTGATTTAAGAAATAGGTTTGATCTTTATTATTATCTAGGCCTCGAAGCATTTTAACTTCTCCATCACGCTCTTCAACCCGAGCATAATGCCCTGTTGCTAAGTAGTCAGCTCCAAGCTTTATCGCATGCTCCAAGAAAGCCTTAAATTTAATTTCCTTATTACACATAACATCTGGATTGGGAGTGCGTCCAGCTTTGTATTCATTCAGAAAATAAGTAAAAACCTTATCCCAATACTGTTTTTCAAAATTCACAGCATAATAAGGAATTCCGATTTGATTGCAAACTCGAATAACATCTTCATAATCTTCGGTTGCTGTACAAACTCCGTTTTCATCCGTGTCATCCCAGTTTTTCATAAAAATCCCGATGACATCATAGCCCTGTTGTTTTAATAACAAAGCAGCTACCGATGAATCTACTCCGCCGGACATACCGACGACAACACGTGTATCTTTTGGTGCTTTTTGCATCGTATTCACCTCGCTAAATAAGCGACTTTCTATTTTTTATTCAGGCTCTTTTCTCAAACTTTGCTGCTTTTAAAGTTGAAAACGAAGTGTTTAAACTACGTTTAGACAGTAACACAGCCAACATTTATGAGAAAAGAGCTTACAAATTTACTTTCAAGCTACAAAATAGCTGTTACCAAGTAAAAATTGGGTTTAAGATTTTTACCAAGTAAAAATTGGGTTTAAGA
>CALCRD010000435.1 GCA_937894355.1 uncultured Bacillus sp. | reverse complement strand
TCAAAAAGAAAACTGAGAGTCCTTGGACTTTCAGTTTTTCTGTTTCTGTCATCTGTAACGCCTAGAAAAATCTTGTGCCACAAACGTTCTTCTTTAGTATTCGGAAAAATCCAGTTTGTCACTATTGACTTTAGCTTTCCTTATTTTGAAGAAAAAAACCGCACAAGTCACTGTGCGGTTATACCAATATGATGAATTCAACTCAGCTTAGATAGATTACTTTAGACTTTCGATCCTAAATTGATTGCTGCTGATAAATAGTTTTATGAGGCTGATAATTCTGGGTACCGTTGGACTAGTTCAAAGGCAAGAATTTTATATTCCAAAATACCTACTTCTCCAAGAATATACTCTTTTTTAATATAATTATTCAACTCAGTAACATTCATTGGATTCCGTTTGATTTCTGAAATATAACGCTGAATCATTTCATCTAATACCATAAAAATCAGCCCCTCTTCCTAATATTTAATGTTTTATTCGCTAAACAAAGTATACCACGTGATATATATCACATCGATTTTTTTAATAATTCAAACTAACGACATTTTTCTACAATAATTTTATTTCTATAAAAAAAACCTCTCTAAATCAAGGTTTCGCCACTAGTAAATTATCGAATTTTGTCGAATGACAATGAAATTTGAATAATAAAAAAGAGCCATGTATTTATCGGTCTTTGGAGTTATACATCTTAATCTTCCAGAATTAGTGTAAACATTTGTTTGAAACGAGATTATTCGCTGGGTGACTGTGACTGAACCCCAATGAAACTCCACTGAAGTTTTATCATTGCCTATCAAAGAGCATGATATGAAGGCAAGCTTAAAAATATGAAGATATCGTTACAGCCAAACTTTTTTGTTGGTAAATATCTGAATAATTAGATGTTTCAAAAGACTGTTCTTGGTAAAATTAAATCAATCTACTAATGAAAGGGATGAACGACTTTGACTAAAATCGTAATTTGTGGCTGCTCTGGTAAAATGGGAAAGGTGATTAATAATATCATTTCTACAAGAGATGATTGTAAGGTTGTGGGAGGAATTGATAAGTTTTCAGAAGGTACCACTGAGTTTCCAGTAGTGTCGAGCCCTAAACAGCTCTCTTCTCTTTCCATTGAACCCGATGTGATTATTGATTTTTCTCACCCATCCGTTCTTGATGAATTACTTGATTATTGTCTCACCAACAGGGTGGCGCTCGTGATTGCGACAACTGGATATAGCCAAGAACAAGTTGAAAGGATTCATAGAGCTTCACAAGAAATGCCCCTTTTCTTCACTGCAAATATGTCTCTAGGGGTAAATTTGCTTGCCGAACTTGCTAAAAAAGCAGTTTCTGTTTTAGGGGATCAATTCGATATTGAAATCGTCGAAAAACACCATAACCTAAAGATTGACGCACCATCAGGCACCGCACTCATGCTTGCTGATTCGATAAACGAGGAATTAGATCCTCCCTATTCTTATACATACGACCGCCACAGCGTTCGTGAAAAAAGAACCAAGAAAGAAATCGGCCTTCATGCCATTCGCGGCGGCACAATCGTTGGCGACCACGACATTATTTTTGCAGGTCGGGATGAAGTCATCACCCTTTCCCATCACGCAGCTTCAAAAGAAGTCTTTGCGGTTGGGGCAGTAAACGCAGCCCTCTTCCTAAAAGGAAAAGAACCAGGATTATATAATATGAAAAATTTAATCTAAATAACCAAATAAGATTTTCAATATTAAAGATATAAAATAATTAAGGTAACTTATAAAAGGGAAGATTCGGAACATTGAATAATAAATGGTATAAGAAATTTAAACCTCTTTTGATAACTGTATTAGTTCTAATCGGTCTTTATTTTGGGGGTAGTTATATACTCGACAAACTATTCGGAGATATGTGTGGAAATGAGATTGTTCAAAAGTTACCGTCGCCAAACGGAGATAAGGTTGCTTACATTTTTCAGCGAGGTTGTGGTGCTACAACAGGGTCATCATACCAGTTATCACTTTTTGATTCAGATGAGGAGTTTCCCAATAAATCTGGAAACACATTTGTTTCGGATGACCAATTTCAAATCAAATGGATTACCAATGATGAATTACAAGTGAATTATAAAAAGTCGTCAGAGACATATGAAATGGATAAAAATGTGAATTGGACCAAGATTGAATATATTGGAAATTAATTGAGTAACACTTTCAACGTTAAAAGAGCATCGAAATAGATGCTCTTTTTTAATGCAATTTACTTCGATTTTATTTGCTTTTTATGCTTCTGAAATCGGTGTGAAAGTAATGCTTTTTCTGCAAAACTCCCCATCAAGAGAACCCGTTAACATGAACCCTCGGCTTCTTTCTCGTATCACCATCAATACCACACTATATAATGAACCATTCTCTTATCCTCCGACAATGGTGCCGCCATTAACATGAATGGTCTGCCCGCTTACATAGCTTGAATCATCCGAAGCCAAATAAACATATGTAGGTGCTAGCTCAAACGGCTGTCCTGCTCTTCCCATTGGTGTATCCGAGCCAAAAGTGGCGACTTGATCGGCTGTAAAAGTGGACGGGATCAGTGGTGTCCAAATAGGTCCCGGTGCTACGGCATTTACTCGAATTCCTTGGGTGGCAAGTGACAAAGCCAGTGAACGAGTAAAGGAAACGATTGCCCCCTTTGTTGCCGAATAGTCAATGAGCTGTTCATTGCCCTGATAGGCAGTAATCGAAGCTGTATTGATAATTGAAGCTCCTTGTTTTAAATAAGGTAAAGCCATTTTGGACATGTAGAAATAGGAAAAAATATTCGTCCTGAATGTTTTCTCCAGTTGTGCAGAAGTGATATTTAATAGGCTCTGTTGCGGATGCTGCTCAGCCACATTGTTAACAAGAATATCCAGCCTTCCGAACTCTGACAGAATTTTATTTATGGTATCTTTACAAAAATCCTCATGGCCGATATCCCCCGCATACAGCAGGCATTTGCGCCCTTCTGCCTCTATTAACTGTTTTGTTTCACCGGCATCATCATGTTCGTCCAAGTAGAAAATGGCAACATCTACCCCTTCTTTAGCAAAAAGAATTGCAACTGCCTTCCCAATTCCGCTGTCTCCACCCGTAATAATCGCCGTTTTGCCAGCTAGTTTTCCGCTAGCTTTATATTCAGGGTTTTGGAAAATTGGCCTGGGATTCATTTCCGTTTCAACCCCAGGCTGTCTGTTTTGATGCTGAGGGGGAAAAGTTGGCTTCTTTTGATTTTGATTGCTACTCATATTAATACCTCCAAGTGAATCATTTCACCTGTTAGTGTTAGAAGGCTAGCTTGAAATTATTAGGAACAAATATATTAATAATATTTCACGAGGTATTTGGTGTTA
>CALCRD010000434.1 GCA_937894355.1 uncultured Bacillus sp. | reverse complement strand
CGCTACTTCCCGCAGGAGTCTCGCATATCCGATCCAATCAACTAAGTTCGAAAAATAGACAATGAACATTAAAGCTTTTTTTGTAAAAATTGGTGTTATTTTGCTGGTTTGAATCCTTTTAGTCTTAAGGCGTTTAATAATACGGAAACAGAACTAAAGCTCATTGCCGCGGCGGCAATAATTGGATTTAGTAGGGGTCCACCTAATAGATAAAGAATTCCCATTGCTACCGGAATCCCTAATGTATTATAACCAAATGCCCAAAATAAGTTTTGTTTAATATTCGTGATCGTTTTCTTACTCAATTGAATGGCGGTCGGTACATCCATTAAGTCGCTTCGCATCAGAACGATATCGGCAGATTCCATCGCCACGTCTGTTCCTGAACCAATGGCAATTCCAATATCAGCCTGGGCTAGAGCTGGGGCATCATTAATGCCATCGCCAACCATGGCCACTTTTCGACCTTCGGCTTGAATCTTCTTCACTTCATTTGCTTTGTCTTGTGGCAGAACTTCTGCTAAGACGCGGTCGATTCCGACCTGTTTGGCAATTGCAGCTGCCGTCCGTTGATTATCTCCGGTAAGCATAGCAACTTCAATACCCATGCGATGAAGCTGTTCAATTGCCTTTTTACTATTTTCCTTTACGGTGTCGGCAACAGCAACAATACCAGCCATCTTACCTTCAATTGCAACATACATTGGCGTTTTACCTTCACCTGCAAGCTGATCGGATGTCTCTTCTAAATTTGCCAGAGAAATATTACTTTCTACCATTAACTTTCTATTACCTAGCAAAATGCCTTGGCCATCCATTCGTACCTCAATCCCATGACCAGGAATTGCTCTAAAGAAATCAAGCTTCTTCAATTCCAACCCCTTATCCTCAGCACCTTTGACAATCGCTTCTCCAAGTGGATGCTCAGAGCCTTTTTCAGCAGATGCTGCTAATTGCAACAAGTAGTCCTCGGTAATTCCATCAGCCACGACAATATCGGTTACCTTAGGTTTACCCTCGGTAATTGTCCCAGTTTTATCAAAAACGATCGTCTTAATCTTGTGCGCAGTTTCTAAGGCAACACCACTTTTGATTAAGACACCATATTCTGCTCCTTTACCTGTCCCCACCATAATCGCTGTTGGCGTTGCTAAACCTAATGCACATGGACAAGCGATAACAAGGACAGAGATAAAAATGGTTAACGCAAAAACTCCCGTTTCACCAGCAAAGAAATACCAGGCCAAAGCGGAAAGAATGGCAATCGAAATAACCACTGGAACAAAGTAACCTGAGATAATATCGGCCATTTTGGCAATTGGTGCTTTTGAGCCTTGTGCATCTTCAACTAATTTAATAATCTGTGCTAAAGCAGTATCTTTTCCTACTCTTGTCGCTTTATATTTGATCGAACCATTTTTATTAATACTGGCCCCAATAATTTTATCGCCAATATTTTTTTCGACTGGCATACTCTCACCGGTTAGCATTGATTCATCAACAGATGTAATACCTTCAATTACTTCACCGTCGACAGGCATCTTTTCACCAGGTTTAACGATGATGATATCGCCAACCTCAACCTCATCGATGGAAATTTCAATTTCTTTATCGTCTCGAAAAATAATCGCCGTTTTAGGAGCTAGTCCCATCAGCTTCTTAATCGCCTCAGAGGTTTTCCCTTTGGTTACAGCTTCTAAATATTTCCCAAGCATAATTAACGTGATAATGACGCCTGCTGCTTCAAAATAGAGATCATAGGCATAATCGACATTTCCACCATATATCTGATAGATGGCAAACAAGCCATACAAGAAGGCGGCGGAAGTACCAATTGCAATCAAGGAATCCATATTCGGGCTTCTTTTAAACAAAGAAGAATAACCGATGGTAAAAAACTTATGGCCAGCCATCATAACCGGAATGACTAAGAACAATTGCGCGAAACCAAAGAATAATGGGTGGACCATTGGGTCAATAAATTCAGGAAGCTTAAAGCCCACCTTTTCTCCAAACATATGACCCATTGAAATCACTAGCAGTGGAATTGTAAAGATGGCCGAGATGACAAACTTATGCCAAAGTATCTTGATTTCTTTTTCCTTCCGCTCTTTATCACTGTCAATCGATGTCTCTTCCTCAAACGCTTTATAGCCAGCTTTCTCGATCGCCTTCTTAATATCTGAAACCCTTACCTTAGATGGTTCAAAACTTATAGTTAGTTTTTCGGTGGCATAATTCACATTAGCTTCAACCACACCATCGAGCTTCCCGGTCACCTTTTCAATTCTTTTAGCACAAGCAGCACAGGTCATTCCTTCGATTTTTAGCGATTTCGAGCTGGATTCAATAAATACTTCATAGCCGGCTTTCTCAATCGTTGCCTGTATATCCGGGACGGAAACGAGGGCTTCATCGAATTGAATATGAAGCTTTTCGGTGGCATAATTTACACTTGATTCCATAACCCCATTAAGTTTCTGGGTCACTTTTTCTATTCTTTTGGCACAAGCCGCACAGGTCATTCCACCTATTTTAAGACTTTTTTCCAAAATATTCACCTCAGTTCATCAGTAGTTCTAACCACCCCTTTTGATAGAGGTGGTTAGATTTTTTTTGCAAAAAAATTAGCCCTTAATATCGTAAATTTGCACGATTTGGTCTGGAGATGCCCCCATCCCCATATCGTCTTCACTAGCTTCCTTAAAGACCCAACCGCTTCCATCAAGCTTGTTAACATCCAAACCAGCTTTTACAAGCGGCTCAGCTTTTAATACAAAAATCATATCGGCATTATTAAGTCCCAGTTTTTCTGTCCACTGAACTTGATTGCCCTCACCAAGTGTTAATCCATAATGCTGTTGATCCTTGTGGTAGCTTACCATTTCATTTTCAGCCTTTAGCAATCTTCGCATTGAATCCTCTGATCCATTAGAAGTTTGTTTTTTATCGCTAACATTATAGGGCTTGATTAGACGATTAGGGAGGTCATTTCCTTTGTCATCTTTACCAGCTGGCTCGTAAAGCCAATCATCACCTAGCTTAGTTACATCCAAACCAGCCTCAACTAGTGGGTCAGCTAGCATAACCATGGCAAAATCCGCTTTGTTTGCTGACATGTCTTTACTCCACTCAAATTTTTCACCAGTAGGAAGCTCGAAGCCCCAGTGTTTAAGTGCATCATGGAAGCCCTTTTTTTCTGGATATGCTTTAACAATTTTATTAAAGGCATCTAAAGCTTGGTCAGATTCTTTATTTCCTGTCACTGGCCTGCTACAACCTGTAAAGGCTACTAATAATGCGGTTGACACAAGCACCGTCGCTAATTTCTTTTTCAAACGAATACAACTCCCTTTTGCATTATGGCTTTTGTTTTTCTGTTAATAGAATAATGAATTGTTATGTAGACTGTATGAAGAAATTCGGAGTTCGCAATTTAGCCACAGATTATGACATCCTCTCTTCTAATCAAAAAAAAACGCAGGCGAAATCGATCCGCCTGCGTTACTTACTTCAGATAAAACTTTGATACCTAAACTCCCTTTGATACCAAGCCAAAATAAGAAAGAAAATGCTTTACTAAGCCCAATAAGTCACAGTATCTAACACACCAATGACAATAAACAAGACAGCCGCCATTTTTTGAATGGCATTACCTATTTTTCTACTTTTCTTTAATACTGCTCCATCAAGTCCAACAAAGGTAACGATTCCAGCAAAAACGAGCACTGGCACCGACGTCCCCACGGCAAACACTGATGGTAGTACAGCACCGTAGGATGAACTAACTACCATTGGCATCAAAGTGAAGAAAAATATCGAAAACATCGTCGGGCAAAAGGCGATAGAAAAGCTTACTCCCATTAAGAAAGACCCCATTTTACCTTCACCACCCCAGTTTGGGAGACGGCTGGTCAGGGAAGTGAGCCAACGAAGTTTAATAACTCCGGCAAGTATGAGGCCAATCATAATAAATAAGGGACCCATTAATTTCCTGAATACCGAAAAGTAAGTAGGAAGATGATTCTGGAACTCACGCCCAAGCCCCCAGACTGCTAGTCCTAAAACCGTGAACACAACAATTTTACCAAGAATAAAAAAGCCAATTTCCACCCATTGGTGTTTTGTTTGAAGGGAACGACTTCCATAGAAGGTGATGGCACCTATATTCCCGGTTAACTGGCACGGAGCTAATGCCCCAATTAGTCCTAACAAGAGACTTGCTAGGATGGGTATTTGTTTCGTCTCATTCATCATGGTTATAAACGGACCACTTAACAATGAACTGAGATCTGAAAGGATTTGCCACATAAAGTACCTCCGCCTACGTTTGACCGTTCGACTGGCAAGCTTATTTACTCTTCCTCAAAGACTGTTTTACTGAAAATATTTACTTCTTATATCCTCTAAGTTAACCGAATTGATATTTTCAACTACCTCAATAAATCCAATGACTTCATCATTTATTAAAATCCCATAAGATCCACCTTTGCTTGGTGTGAAGTCCACTCCAACAGTGCCCTTTTGTCCAGTAAACTGTTGCAGGATTTCCAGCGTGGTTGCATTCACAATTGCAAAATCACCTTCTGGATTATCAAAAGCAGTTAAGTCTAATGCCATTTGTGTTGGAATACCAGTATTTGCTACTACAATCAATGGTTCTAGCTCGTAGCCTGTTCCTTTTATTTCGATCGTTTGTTCATTATTAGAAATAAGAGCCTTATTAATTAATCGATCAGTAGCTACTTGGTTAAGGTCTGTTCCATAAATACTTGGCTTTGGTTGTGAAGTAGGTTCATCAGTTGGAGCTACAGATGAACTGCTTCCAGATGAATCACTTTCTGATGCCGAGATAGCTTCAAGATCGTCGACAACTTTAATGACCCCTCTAATCATACCCATCCAGCAGCTAAAATTAAGATCTTTATTACCTGGTGTGAATTCAATTATATTTTCACCACTTTGGAGCTTCTGTTCAATTTTCAAATCGGGAATTACAATCGTACTATTACAACCAGTAAGCTGTTGTCCATCTATTACCCATTTTACTGGAGTTCCTTTTTGAACGTAAAAGACATTTGGCGTGTAACCTTCATAACTAGCGGTCATATTTAGCACCTGTACGCCATCTTCCATCGTTGCTTTGACTGCACCATCTAAGACTTCTGTCTCATTAGATGAACCAACCTTAGCAATTATATCCATCGGATTCATTCCTGCCAGTGCAAATCCTCTGTTGCCCATAATAATACCTAAGACAATGATTAAGATACCACTAAACTTAAGAATTTTCTTAGTATATCCCTTACTTAAAAGACCTGAAACAGCTCCAAATGTTAACATTAATGGGACTGTACCAAGTGCAAACATAAACATGGATAATGCCCCACTTGTGGCACTGCCAGTACCTAACGCAAATATTTGCATCGTTTGCAAAGGTCCACAGGGCATTAACCCATTTAGAAATCCAACCAGAAATGGGGTTCTAGGTTTACTCTGCACTCTACAAGCAGCTTTAGGTAATTTAATTTGGAACTTTCTAAACAAACTAAAGCCAGCCATATTAAAACCCATCATGATCATGAATATTCCGGCAAAAATTTGAAGCCCTGCTTTTGCAGTAAGTGAAAGCGCAAAAACTGAACCAATTGCCCCGATTATTCCACCTAAAATCGTATAAGAAATGACTCTTCCTAGATTATAAAAAATAGCCGGTTGCATCGCTTCAAATTTACTCTTAGTTTCTTTTCCGATACTTTGTGAAATCATAATTCCACCGCACATACCGACACAATGGATTGACGTGAAAACCCCAACAACAAATAAAACGGCATAAGAGGCATTAGTCAACTTTGCTTCCATATCAAAACCACTAGTATTGATTCCAAGCAAAACAATAGCCGCTACCACAAACAGTATGCCAATAAACTTGTAGTCCTTTGAACTTTCTGTTGTATATCCCGCACCATTAATGACTTTTTTAATCTGGGCTTTATTACATTGTTCATCATCATATTGAATTTCCGCATATTGACCACTAAAATTAGCCTTTACACTTGAGACACCAGGCAATTTTTTCACGGCTCTTTCAACCCGATTTTCACAAGAAGTACAGGTCATGTCAAAAACCTTAATTTTATCCTTTCTTACGCTCATATCTCAACCTACCTTTACTCGTATTGAATAGGTAAAGTATAGATAAAAGATATGTTGATGATATGAAGAAAGAACTTTATAAGTGAACAAAATAGTAACAAGTCTTTCTTTACTCTGAATAACAAGTGATAGGTGAAACCATTACATTGGTGATTTACGATAATATATCCAAAATTGTGGTACAAGTTACCGCAAATGAATAAAGTAGAACAAGTGAAAAATTTTGGGGCGTCGAGGTGGTCTTGGTGAATATCTTCTTAAGCTATATTTTTTTAGGCCTTTCCCTTGCAGCTCCTATCGGTCCGATTAATGCTGCCCAATTAGATAAAGGCATCAAACAGGGATTTTGGCATGCCTGGATTTTAGGGTGGGGTGCTATTTTAGCCGATGCCGTTTACATGGCTCTCGTATATTTGGGGGTTGTTCACTTTTTGGAAATACCGTTTATGAAGACATTTTTGTGGCTATTTGGCTTTTTCGTATTGACCTATACTGGAATTGAAAGTGTCATCAATGCCGGGAAGCTTGTAGCCAATACTCGGACAGAAAGAGCATCCCACTTTTCCTCTTTTATTTCTGGTTTCTTTATGTCACTTTCAAACCCTTTAACTATCCTGTTTTGGCTAGGTATTTATGGGTCAATTCTGGCAAACACAGCTGCTAAATATGATATCCGATACATACTGCTCTACAGTTCAGCGATTTTTCTTGGATTATTATGCTGGGACTTTTCAATGGCGATCATTGCCAGTAGTTTTAGGCGGATTTTAACAAAGCCAATCTTAATCATTATTTCTTATTTATCAGGGATCTCCCTTATCGGATTTGGTATTTATTTTGCCATCCAAGCTGCTAAAGTATTATTTACTTAAGCTCTTTTCTCAAACTTTGCTACTTTTTAAGATGAAAACGAAGTGTTTAGACTACGATTAGATAGTAAAGCAGCCAACAGTTATAAGAAAAGAGCTTGAAAATTAACTTTCAAGCTACAAAATAGCTGATACCTAGTAAAAATCGGGTTTAAGATTTTTACAACAATCTTTACGAAAACAGCCTTTACTTAAGCAGCTTTTTCGGTTTTTGAAGCATCGGCTTTTATAAATTTGAAAACTAACATTAACAGAAGTAATCCCAATACTCCTACAGATATTAAACTAATGTTAAGGTAATTTTTTATTACAACAGTCATTATCGGTGGCCCGGCTGCCACCCCAATAAATCTGGCCGAGCTATAAAAGGAAGTAATTGTTCCTCGTTCTCCTTTTTGAATATTTTCCGTAATCAGCGCATCTAATGCTGGAAGCATCGTTCCAATGGCCAATCCCATTACACTGGCCACAACTAATAGAAAAACCAATTTGTCCTTCGTATAACCGATCCCGGCCACACTTGCCGATAGAATAATCAAACTAACGATGTTGATTTTTTTCATCGCTGATATACTGCCTTTAATCTTTTTACCTGTAATAAAAGAAGATATACATAGAACTAATAGTGGAATAGCCAATACAAAACCTTTTTTTACTCCTTTAATCCCATGAGTTTTCTCTAAATAATCTGATAAAAAAAATAACACAGCAAATAGAACGAGCATGACAAAAGCTCCCAGGAGAAAAACAACGAATAGCCATTTTCCTTCATCCTTAAAAGTTTGTTTTGTCATCTTCAAAAACTCTTTAAACTTTTTCGGTTTTTCCCTTTCTTTAGGCACTTTTATAAAAAATATAACCAGAACAATCGCAATCAGACTAAAAAAGGAAATTGAAAAGAAAGGAATAAACCATAATACTGCCGCAAACAAAGAGCCTAATATCGGACTCAGCACTTTCCCAAATGTATTTGACGTTTCGATAATTCCTAGACAAGAACTCGTTTTTTCATCATCATTTCGATAAAGGTCACCTACTAATGGTAAGATGATTGG
>CALCRD010000433.1 GCA_937894355.1 uncultured Bacillus sp. | reverse complement strand
TCCTGAAACCGTGATTAATTTCCAGCGTTTTTAAGGTTTCGCTTTTTTATCCCCATTCATCAGTGTAAGATAAACATAATTACAATTATAAAGACTTCTTATGCGATAAAGATACATGATAACGGTTAAGAGAAGGATTTTTTAACAGGGATAAATACAATCGGGAGAGAAACTTATGGAAATATCACCTTTTTTAATTGTTGAACGGGGAACTCCTTTTGATGAAGGAACCATTATTTCACTAAATAGCACAATTAGCATTTTGGGTAGAAAAGGGGAACGCTGGGACCCGGATATATCTTTTGATAATGCATTTGTGTCTAGAAAGCATGCTGCCCTTTATGTGAAGAATGGGAGTTCTTATATAAAAGATTTGAACAGTAAACACGGAACCTTTTTAAATAATGAAAGAATCATTGCTAATAAAAAGGTTATGCTTAACCACAAGGACAAAATTTCGTTTGCGAATAATTTAGTTAGGCTTACATTTTTAACAAAAAATTTAGATGAAACGCTTGATATTGGACCTTTACTTAAAGAAATCGAAAACAGAAGTTCCCATAATTTTCAACTAGACCCCATTAAGCAAGAACTGATTATTGCTGATACGGTTTATCCGTTTTCGGAGAAGGAATTTATCGGCATTGCCTTTTTGATTCAAAAAGAAGGGCAATTTGTATCAAAGGAAGAATTAAAAGAGCGAGTTTGGCCGGAAAGAATTCATACCGTTGGGATGACGCCGGATGTTAGCCAAGAAGAACTAAATACGTTACTATACCGGATAAGAAAAAAGACGCATGAGAATATTTCGATTGAAAGTATTAGAGGGAAAGGTTATGTCCTCCATATTGGAAATTAGAATAAAACCTAGGTATTCCTTTTTGAGTAAAGGATGCCTTTTTTAACTGCCTTTTTCCCACTGTACCTAATATCAATAATGAACCATGGGACTTTCGGATATTTAAAAATCCATTTTCATAAATTGTTAGTTTATTATCATTATATTTTTATCGGACAATTATTGAGTTATAGATTTACTAATATATAATCATTCATGAGAACACTTGTTAACGTTCAAGCAAAAGATTACAAAAATGATACATAAACTATTCCTTCAAACAAAGGGAATCTTATACTGTAGAAAGTGAGAAGATCCTAAATGAATGATAAATATCAAACAAGAGAAGAACGCAGTAAATTGCAGGAGCCTCTAAAGGAGAAGGGTAAAAAACTTAAAAGGGCCAGTTTGGTAAAAAAAATATTGCTTTCCTTCATCATCATCGGTATGGCTGTGTTGTTGATTGGATCAGGCTTTTTTGCCTATTATGCAAGCGGCGCACCGAAATTTGATGAAGCTTTATTGAAAGATCCGATTGCTTCAGAAATTTACGATATGAATGGAGAAATGGTAACAAAGGTTGGAATCGAAAACCGAGATTATGTTGAATATGAGGACATTCCTCAAATAGTCAAAGACGCTGTATTGGCAACAGAGGATAATCGGTTTTTCGAACATCAAGGGATTGACTTTATTAGGCTTGGAGCCGCTGTTATTTCCAATATTACCAATGGATTTGGATCGCAGGGCGCGAGTACGCTTACTCAACAGGTAATTAAAAACCAATTTTTATCAACAGAAAAGACTCCTAAGCGCAAAGCGCAAGAAGCTTGGCTGGCATTTAAATTGGAAGGAAAATATACAAAAGAAGAAATTTTTGAAATGTATATAAACAATGTGGTCGATTATGATGATGGTATTCATGGTATTGCGACTGCGGCAGACTATTATTATGGAAAAAGGCTCGATCAATTAACCTTAGATGAGGCTGCTTTGTTAGCTGGAATTCCACAACGTCCAAGAGCCCATAATCCGTTTAGAAACCCAGATCTTGCCGAAGAGCGAAGAAATACTGTTTTATCTTTAATGAATAGGCATGGGAAAATTTCCAATGCTGACCGCAATGCCGCACAAAAGATTCCAGTGGAGTCGACATTAAAGAAACTGGAAGATCGGAAAACTACTGAACTTAAATATAATTCTTATATTGATGCTGTCATTGATGAAGTTGAAGCAATGGGCGAATACAATGTTTTTACAGATGGATTAAAAATTTATACAAATATTGATTCGAATGCCCAGGAATATGTTGAAAAAGTATTGAATGGACAAGCAAACGTCCAATATCCAGATGAAGAAATGCAGGCTGGGATTACCCTGCTTGATACGAAAACTGGTGAGATTAGAGCGATTGGTGGCGGAAGAAACCAAGTAGTAAAACGGGGCTTTAATTATGCGATTGATACTCGCAGACAGCCTGGATCAACGATCAAACCAATCTTGGATTATGGTCCAGCAATCGAGTTTTTAGGTTGGTCAACATACGAACAACTACTGGATGAAGCATATACGTATTCTGATGGCACTCCTATTCATAACTGGGATCGAAAATTTATGGGGCAAATGTCGATGCGGAAGGCGTTATATCTATCAAGAAACATTCCTGCATTAAAAACATTACAACAGGTTGGATTGGAGAAAGCGGACAAGTTTGCCACAGGACTTGGCTTAGATTTTAAAAATGTCTTTGAATCTTACGCAATTGGTGGGCTGGGCGGTGAAGATAAAGGGGTATCCCCTCTGGAAATGGCTGGTGCCTATGCGACCTTTGGTAATGAGGGAATATACAATCAACCCTATACGGTTAACAAAATCGTCCTCCGTGATGGTGAAACGGAAGTCAAAAGACAAATAGAGTCCCATGTCGCTATGAAGGATTCTACGGCCTATATGGTTACGGACATGCTAAAGGATGTCCTTACACTCGGAAGCGGTACAAACGCTAAAGTGTCAGGATTGGCAGCAGTTGCCGGAAAAACAGGGACCACCAACTATAATCAACAATTTCGCCAAAAGCACAATCTAGCAAATGGAGATGTACCAGATGCTTGGTTTGCTGGCTACTCAACACAATATACAATGGCCGTCTGGACTGGCTATAAGGATCAATCTGTTGGTATTAAATCTAAAGATCAAAAGATTGCCCAGCTTATATTTAGGGATGTCATGGGACATGTATCGAAATCGGTCCATACTCCAGATTTCAAACAACCAAAAAGTGTTGTTGAATCAGCTGTAGAAATAGGGACTAGTCCTGCAATGAAGCCAAGTGAATCAACTCCAGAAGACCAAATAACCTATGAATTATTTGTCCGAGGCACTGAGCCAAAACAAGTGTCGAATCAATATGAAAAGCTGGCGGCAGCTGAAAGTCTAAAGGGAAACTATAAGCAGGAATCAAATGAAATTGAACTTAGCTGGGACTATAGCGGAAATGATAACGAAGTTCAATTTGAAATAAGTAAAATTGATAACGAGGGTAATATTCAGGTGTTATTTACGATAAAGGAAAAGGAGGTTACCATTGCTGATCTTAAACCAGGGGAAGAACATAACTTCCAAGTTGTCACTGTATCTGGAAATCGGCGAAGTGACCCTGCTAAGATTACCGTCAAAGGCCATCCAACTGATAACAAAGGTGTAGAGCAAGAACGAGCGGATAAAGATAAAGATAAAGATAAAGATAAAGATGATAATAAAGATGACAAAGAGAAAGATAGTGGAAACGAAATTTAAATCTTTTGGGCGCCATTCTTGGTTAAAAAATGGCTGTTGCCCTGGGATGATGTGAATTTTGCACTTAAAAAAGAACGGAGGGAATCAGGGATAGCCTGATTTCCTCCGTTCCTTTTTTGCCTGTAAACATTCTTAACCTCGCTTCAAGGTTAAATTATATTTCTGACGAGTCAGAGCGTTGAACTAAATTTAGATAGCGATAAACACTAGCCTCAGATATTTTTAATGTATTTGAAACTTCCTGAACAGCACCTTTAACCTGGAAAACATTTTTATCATTCAGCTCTTTGATAATGCTAATTTTCTTTTCTTTGGTTAATTGTAAATCAGATTGTAAAATATCAAAATCAATCACACTGAAAATAATATCTTGAACACTATTAGGGAAATGCTCTACATAATCATTATTTTGAGTTTCGGAGATCATTTTGGTGAAAGGCAATTTGATGTTTGCGAGCTGAAGAATTTCTTGTGCGATTAATTTGTGTTTTGTTGTATCGAAATTTATACAAAGTAAGCCTAGAAGCTTATTACGGTGATCTTTAATAAAATAGGTGGAAGAGGAACATTCTTTACCATCAGGCATTTTTCCAACATAGTTCAAAATATAGTCGCGATTTTTATGTTCTTGATCCTGAATCATTTTCTTTGCTAATTCAGTTAAACCTGAATTCAACGACCTGCCACTTACTTCATTATTGGCAATCGCTCCAATATACGCATCAGTTTCTGAGGTCAAAACGTGTAAAACAATTTCATATTGAGGACCTAAAACTTCACCTAAGAATTTCACTAGAGATTTATAATACTGCAATAATTCCTTGCTCATTGATATTTCCTCCAAACTGTAATGCGACACTTAATTATTATATTATAATAATTACTGATAAAATGTTAAAAGAAAGAAAAATTAGTGAAACATTTAAAAATAAACATTGTAAGCGGTTAATGTATATGATAAATTGTGATTAAGATAATAAATTATTATCTTAATGATAAATTATTATCTTAATATTAAGCTATTTATTATTATATTTCAATACTGTTTTATGGAAGAAGGTGCATCTTAATCCAGATACTTATTGTTCGAACAAATCTCCTTTCTTTTTTGGGCTGCTATGCTACCAAGTAATCACTCCCTTTTGATGAGTCTTTCGAAAGAAAACTGCATTTTGGTCACAATCGGTCGTAATGTTTCTATCATGTTCAGTAATTCTTCGGGTATGACAGTTTTTGTTGCCTGTAAAGGCACAGAATCCTATTAATATAGTAAGAAATTCACTTTTTGGAGGAATTTGATAATGGCTATTAAATATATTGCAGAACCATTTAGAATTAAGTCAGTTGAAACTATAAAGATTTTATCAAGGGAAGAAAGAGAACTGAAAATTAAAGAGGCAAAATATAATTTGTTTGGGCTTAAGGGAGAAGATGTATACATCGATCTATTAACAGATAGCGGAACAGGCGCTATGAGTGTAGAACAATGGGCAGGCATTATGCGAGGTGATGAAGCTTATGCTGGCGCTTCTAGTTATTTTAAATTACGTGATGCAGGTGTAGATATACTAGGCTTTGAGTACATACAGCCTGTACACCAAGGCCGTGCTGCTGAAAAAGTATTGTTTCCTCTATTTTTAAGTGAAGGCAAATATGCCATCTCAAATATGTTCTTTGATACAACTCGTGCACATGTTGAGCTTGCAGGTGCAAGAGCGTTAGATTGTGTTGTAGAAGAGGCTAAAAATCCAACAATCCGGGCACCATTCAAAGGAAATATGGATGTTGAAAAACTAGAACAACTGATTAATGAATACGGTCCAGAAAATATCGGATTAGTGGTTATGACGATTACTAACAACTCAGCTGGTGGACAACCGGTTTCTATGCAAAATATGAGAGAAGTATCTGATATTTGTAAAAAATACAATATCCCTTTAAATATTGATGCGGCACGCTATGCAGAGAATGCATACTTTGTGAAACAAAGGGAAGAAGAATGCAAAGACATGTCGATCAAAGAGATTATCAATAAAATGTTTAGCTTTGCTGATACATTCACGATGTCAGCCAAGAAAGATACCATTGTAAATATGGGTGGATTGATTGGTGTTAAAGATGGAGAATCGCCACTAATTTTAAAAATAAAAGCAAATTGTATTTCATACGAGGGCTTCTATACTTATGGCGGTTTATCCGGACGTGACATGGAATCATTATCCATCGGAATGTATGAAGGAATTGATGAATCCTACCTTGCTTATCGAATTGGGCAAAGTGAATACATCGCTGCACGTTTGGATGATGCAGGAATCTCTTACCAAGCTCCGGTAGGTGGTCACGGTGTTTTCATTGATGCGCAGGCATTGTTACCACATATTCCTTATAATGAGTATCCAGGACAAGTTTTAGCTATTGAATTGTATAAAGAAGCAGGAATTCGAACTTGTGATATCGGCTCTTATATGCTTGGAAATGATCCTGATACAAAAGAACAATTGCACGCTGATTTTGAATTCACGCGCTTGGCTATTCCTAGAAGAGTATATACACAAGCACATCTTGATGTTGTAGTTGATGCCTTGATCAATATTAAAGAGAGAGCAAGTGAAATCAAACGTGGATATGCAATCACTTGGGAGCCGCCAATTCTTCGTCACTTCCAAGCAAGCTTAGAGCCAATTGAAATAACTACTAAAGAAGTTGCTGATAGTGATGAAGAGTTAGTTCATATTTAATCAAATTTGTTTGAGTTGAAAGGAAGAACAGAACAGTGGTATTGAATGAAAGAACTAAATCACTGTTTTGTTCTTCTGTATTACAAATCGTGAAGTAAGCGTTTGCATGGTTATTGTTTAGGAGGAAAAATGACATGATGAAGATAGAAACTACAAAAGCTCCAGGTGCAATAGGACCATATTCACAAGGTTTTGAGATTAATGGAATGGTATATACATCTGGACAAATACCAATTAACCCAGAAGATGGAACAATCCCAGAGGGTATTAGCGCGCAAACAGCACAAAGCTGTAAAAATGTCGGTGGAATTTTAGAAGCAGCAGGAATAGGTTTTGAAGATGTTCTTAAAACAACATGTTTTCTAGCTAATATGAGTGATTTTTCCTCATTTAATGAAGTTTATGCAAAGTATTTTGTTTCGAATCCAGCTCGTAGCTGCGTGGCTGTTAAGGAGCTTCCAAAGGGTGTATTGTGCGAGATCGAGGTAATAGCAGTTAAAAAATAGAGCAACAATACAACCTTTTTAAATAGTTAGATGTTATTTGAGATTAACCCGTCATTCTGCTATACATGGACTATTAGATATAGGGATTCTTCAGCTTCTTTTATCTATCGTTCATTTTTGTTTCCCAATTTGCTTTTAAAAACGTACAAGATTTACTTCTTTAAAAATGCAAATCCAATTGGAGAGTGAGACGTATGGGGGAAAAGCAAGAATTGAAAAGAGGTCTTAAAAACAGGCATATCCAGATGATCGCCTTAGGAGGCGCTATCGGAACAGGTTTATTTTATGGCTCAGCATCCACAATAGAGCTAGTGGGACCAGCGGTTATGTTATCTTATGCAATTGGTGGATTCTTTATTTTTCTAGTAATGCGTTGCATGGGAGAAATGACTGTTCATACCCCAGTATCAGGGGCATTTAGTACTTTTGCTTATAAATATTGGGGGAAAATGGCTGGATTTATTTCTGGCTGGAACTACTGGTTTTGCTACATAGCCGTATCCATGGCTGAAGTAACCGCTGTGGGGATTTATGTTAACTACTGGCTCCCTGATGTACCACAGTGGGTTTCAGGATTTGTGATGTTCGTAGTTATTACGATGATTAACCTAATTGGCGTAAAGGCTTTTGGAGAAATAGAGTTTTGGGGAGCTATCTTTAAAGTTGGTGCTGTCATTTTAATGATCCTTTTCGGGTTAGCAATTATCTTCTTCGGCTTTGGAAATGGCGGAGAAGCAATTGGATTTGCAAATTTAGTCGCTGAAGGTGGATTTTTACCTAAGGGTATCGGTGGTTTGATGCTATCGTTGGTAGTTGTAACCTTTGCCTTTGGTGGGGTTGAACTTATCGGGATTACTGCGGGAGAAGCAGAAAATCCAGACAAAACGATCCCTAAAGCAATCAATCAAGTTCTTTACCGTATCCTAATTTTCTATGTTGGTTCTATGTTCGTATTAGTAACTTTATTCCCTTGGAATAAAGTAGGGTTAGATGGAAGTCCTTTCGTAATGATTTTTGATCAGTTAGGAATTCCTGCGGCCGCAACCATACTAAACTTTATCGTTCTTACGGCAACATTTTCTGCTTATAACAGCTGCTTGTATAGTAATGCACGTATGCTGTTCGGACTTGCAGAACAAGGGAATGCTCCAAAGGTCCTTCTTAAAGTTGGAAAGACTGGAGTTCCAACCCGCAGTGTATTATTTTCATCAGGCATTGTAGGTATTTCTGTAATATTAAATGCTTTCCTTCCAGGTCAAGTATTCGGTATAGTAATGTCTATTGCTGTTCTAGCAATTGTTATTAACTGGATCATGATTTTAATTACCCATAATAAATTTAGAAAAACGTTGGATGACAAGGCTGTTGCAAGTTTAAAGTTTAAAATGCCGTTTTACCCATATTCAAATTATATAACAATGGGATATTTATTTATGCTATTGGGCTTAATGTGGTTTTTACCAAGCTTTAGAATATCGCTTTACCTTGCACCGGTTTGGCTAGGAATATTAGTCATATCCTATAAAATAAAAAGTTCCCGTGAAAAGGCAAATGCTAGCCAGAATTATGATGATGTGGATCAAATGAAGGAGGCAAACTAAATAGAATGAAAAAGACGTTGACATTTGCAGGTTCAGACACCAGTGGTGGTGCCGGGATTCAAGCAGATTTGAAAACCTTCCAGGAACATGGCGTCTACGGAATGACAGCACTTACTTCTATTGTAGCCATGGACCCAGATTCTAGCTGGAAACACAATGTATTTCCTATCGAAATAGATGCGGTTAGCGGCCAGTTGGAATGCGCATTCTCAGTGGGATTAGATGCAATGAAAACAGGAATGCTAGGTTCTGTAGAAATTGTCGAGCTTGGAGCAAAATATATTGATAAATACAATTTACAAAATGTTGTGATAGACCCAGTAATGGTATGTAAAGGGGAAGATGAAGTACTTCTTCCAGAAACGGTGGATGCTTGTCGGGAACTTCTTTTACCAAGAGCTTTAGTGACAACACCTAACCTGTTTGAAGCTGGGCAACTATCTCAATTAGGTTCAATCAAATCTGTTGATGACATGAAAAGAGCTGCTGAAAAAATCATTCAACTTGGAGCAAAAAATGTGGTGATTAAAGGTGGTAAAGCTTTGCAACATGATAAGGCTATTGACCTGTTCTATGATGGAGTGGAATTTATCCTTCTAGAAACAGAAACAATAGACACAACCTACAATCACGGTGCAGGATGTTCCTTTGCCGCCGCTGTTACTGCCAATATCGCAAATGGCCAAACTGTTTTTGCTGCTGTATTTCATGCCAAAGAATTTGTAGCTGCTGCAATTAAACATGGCTGGAAACTAAATGAATTTGTTGGTCCAGTAATGCACGGCGCATACAATAATTTTCCTGAAGGTCGACCAGTTGTGACGTCAGTAAAAGGTTAAACAGACAACTGATTTAAAAAATATAATCTTCCATTCAATCAAGGCGACCTTCTATTTCGAAGGCGTCTTTTTTTGCTGTTTTTTCAGTGTACTTATAACTCGGTGGTCAGGGAAATAACCTGTAATGGTAAAAAAATTGGTGGTCATTCTAAAAATAGGTAATTTAATGGTTTGAGGTAGTGCGGTAAATCGCTTGTTTAGGTGTGACTTTGTTCACTTGGGGCGATAAAAGTTAAATAATCGGCGATAAACTGTGAAAAATCGGCGATAAATCTAAAATAATCGGCGATAAACGGGGAAAAATCGGCGATAAAATCTCTATCGCCGGCTTTTCCCAAAGACTTCGGCTAAAAATGAGCAAAATCGTGTTACCCAGATCGGGTATGCGGCATAAATTGTCATAACAGAGTAAAAAAGTGAGTCCTTTTAAGTAGTTTTAAAGATCAATTACGGATTTTTTAGAGAAAACCTTTTTGGACGTGTACTTATAACTCGGTAGTCGGGGAAATAAGCAGTAATGGTAAAAAATTTGGTGGTCATTCTAAAAATAGGTAATTTAATGGTTTGAGGTAGTGCGGTAAATCGCTTGTTTAGGTGTGACTTTGTTCACTTGGGGCGATAAAAGTTAAATAATCGGCGATAAACTGTGAAAAATCGGCGATAAATCTAAAATAATCGGCGATAAACGGGGAAAAATCGGCGATAAAATCTCTATCGCCGGCTTTTCCCAAAGACTTCGGCTAAAAATGAGCAAAATCGTGTTACCCAGATCGGGTATGCGGCATAAATTGTCATAACAGAGTAAAAAAGTGAGTCCTTTTAAGTAGTTTTAAAGATCAATTACGGATTTTTTAGAGAAAACCTTTTTGGACGTGTACATATAACTAGGTGGTTGGGGAAATAAGCTGTAATGGTAAAAAACTTGGTGGTCATTCTAAAAATAGGTAATAGGAGGGGGTAGGGTTGTTGGGAGAATCGCTTGTTTAGGTGTGGCATAGTTTACTCGGGGCGATAATAGACGGAAAAAGGTCGCTTATTTTTGGACTTCTTTCAGCTGGTAGTGAGTTGACCAAGGTGCTTGGCGCGATTCTTTAACCCTCCTTTCTTCTTTTGTTGGGTTGACAGAAATAATAGATTACCTTAAGATATATTAAAATAACAATTTAATAAAACCTCACTTTTACAGGTGAGGTAGAGGCGCGATATTTAACAGTCTTTAGTGGAGTTTGAGAAGCAATGATGCTAAAGAGAAGGAAATGTCGCCGAAGCTTGTAATATCTCAGGATTACTTGCTGGGTCTGCAGTTAAGAACTGCAGGACTGTCTCAATAAACATCCCTGTTTATTGAGTTGTGCTATCTCATTTGAGAAAAGAAGAGGGATTTAGGGCGCCTAATAAAACTAGGACCTGAGTTCATCTCAGGTCCTTTTTTGTATGGCGAAATAGTGAACTGGATTAGATAGTATTAAATGCAAGAAATGAAGATGAATGGATTTATAGTTACAGAATACAAATTAATTATTAACAAAAAGAGGGAGAGAACCAATTATGAGAAGAAAAGTAGCGTTGTTTATAGCTATGTCACTTGTAGCTATGATTCTATTAACAGGTTGTGGAACAAATAGCAATTCAGGAAATAAAAATGACACCTCGGCAAAGGAAAATGAGACATTTAAAGTAGGGCTTGAAGCCGGATATGCTCCATTCAACTGGACGCAAATGGGTGATTCCAATGATGGGGTCAAAATTGATGGGAATGCTGAGTATGCTGGTGGCTATGATGTCGAAATAGCCAAAAAGATTGCCGACGGTTTAGGAAAAGAACTGGTAATTGTTAAAACTGAATGGGATGGTCTTGTGCCAGCGTTAACCTCTGGAAAAATCGATGCCATTATCGCTGGAATGTCACCAACTGCTGAGCGTAAGAAGGCGATTGATTTCTCTGAAAACTACTATAAATCAGATTTAGTTATGGTCGTAAAAAAAGGTGGCAAGTACGAAAATGCTAAATCCATCCAAGATTTCAAAGGGGCCAAAATTTCTGCCCAATTAAATACATTCCACTATTCAGTAATCGGTCAAATTAAAGGTGTAAAACAGGAGCCAGCAATGGACAACTTCCCGGCTATGCGGGTAGCTCTTGAATCAGGCGTTATTGACGGTTATGTTTCGGAACGACCTGAAGGGGTTAGTGCTTCATCTGCAAATGATAACTTTGCCATGGTCGAATTTTCAGATGGCTTTGAAACATCAGATGACGATACAGCCATAGCTGTTGGACTTCAAAAGGGTAGTAAATTAACTGAAAAAATAAATGAAATCTTAGCAGGAATATCTGAAGACGAACGTCAAAGTATCATGGATCAGGCTATTAAAAATCAACCAGCTGCGGAATAAAGAGAATTTGAAACCGGGTGCTACCAGGCATTCGGTTTCCTAATTTTAGGAGGAGAACGATGAGTTTTGAGTGGGTAGTAAAAATCATTGTGGAAAATTGGCCAATGTTCCTTCGTGGAGCTGGTATTACTCTATTAATTTCGATAACTGGTACAATTTTAGGCTCAATCATTGGTTTGTTAATTGGAGTTATCCGAACGATTCCCAAGCCTGAACGAGGTTTAAAAAGAGCTATACTAAAAGTTATTAATGCCATTTTATCCATTTATATTGAATTTTTCCGTGGAACACCGATGATTGTACAAGCTATGGTAATTTTTTATGGTTCTGCCTTAGCATTTGGTTTTGATATGGACCGATTGTATGCAGCTGTTTTTATCGTATCGATTAATACTGGTGCATATATGGCGGAAATTGTTCGTGGTGGGATTGTTTCGATTGATAAGGGACAATTTGAAGCAGCACAGGCTATCGGTATGAATCATTTTCAAACGATGAAAAATATCATTTTACCCCAAGTCATTCGTAATATTTTACCAGCGACAGGGAATGAATTCGTGATAAATATTAAAGACACATCAGTTCTAAACGTCATTTCTGTATCAGAATTATATTTTCAAACTAAGTCAGTTGCCGGCAATAACTTCCGGTATTTCGAATCATTTTTCGTGGCCTGTATTCTCTATTTCATCATGACCTTCACAGTAACCAGAATTCTACGCTTTATCGAAAGAAAATTAGATGGCCCGGATAATTACATTATGAGTGGTAATCAAATGCAAGTAGAAACCCCGGAAGAGATGTTGCGAAGGTTAAAAAATAGTGATGGAAATAAATGATAACGAAGGAGGGGATAGAATGAAAAAAATCATAGATATACAGCATTTAAGTAAATCTTTTGGCACTCATGAAGTTTTAAAAGACATAAATTTTTCTGTGGAAAAAGGAGAAGTAGTCTGTATTATCGGTTCGTCAGGATCTGGTAAATCAACTCTCCTTCGTTGTGTGAATCTATTAGAAAAACCTAGTGGTGGAAACATTATTTATCAAGGTGAAAATATCCTAGATGACAAACATGATATTTACGAATACCGTAAAAAGCTTGGAATGGTATTTCAACAATTTAACTTGTTTAATAATCATAATGTCTTGAACAATTGTGTTGTGGGGCAAATAAATGTGTTAAAGCGTTCCAAACAAGAGGCCGAAAAAGTAGCGATGAAATATTTGAATGTTGTGGGGATGTCGCGGTTTGTTAATGCAAAACCAAAACATTTATCAGGTGGTCAAAAGCAACGTGTGGCAATTGCTCGGGCGCTTTCGATGGAGCCGGATGTGATGTTGTTTGATGAACCAACATCAGCACTAGATCCAGAGATGGTAGGTGATGTTCTTAAAGTAATGAAAGTACTTGCAGAGTCGGGACTTACCATGTTAATTGTTACTCATGAAATGGAATTTGCCAGAGAGGTTGCTGATCGGGTCGTATTTATGGACAACGGAGTTATTGCCGAAGAAGGAAGTCCTGAGCAAATTTTCAACAATCCAACGGAGGAACGGACAAAGGAATTTTTAAAACGGACTTTAAAACAGCTCTAACCAAATTAATCGTGTATCCGTTTCAATCGGGAAGGTGCTAGATTCATCTGAGAAAATTAACTGAATCTAGCACTTTTTTTATGGAATTAATTTTTAAAAAGTAGATTCATTTATAGTAGTAAAAGAATATGTTAAGATAAATTTCTTGATACTAAATTTAGCTGCCAAAATAGAACAAGAGGAGCAGGAAAGTTGAAAATAGATTCTAAACGAAAATCCGTAGTCATAGCATTATTGATCGCCACCTTTTTAACAGCAATCGAAGGAACAATCGTTAGTACGGCCATGCCCAAAATTGTTGCGGACTTAGGTGGAAGTAAATTATATACATGGGTAATTTCTGTATACTTACTAGCAATGGTAATTAGCACACCCGTATTCGGTAAACTAGCAGATTTATTCGGAAGAAAGCTAATGTTTATAATCGGAACGCTTGTTTTTCTAGTCGGCTCAACGGCCTCCGGACTTTCAGAAACGATGAGTCAGCTTGTTCTTTTCCGTTTGATTCAAGGTATTGGTGCAGGAGCACTAACCACGATACCGTTTACGATCATAGGCGATGTTTTTGAATTTAAAATGCGAGCAAAAATCCAAGGGTGGATTAGCAGTGTATGGGGGATTGCCGGGATTATCGGTCCACTTGCTGGCGGTTTTATCGTCGATACAATCTCGTGGAATTGGATTTTCTTTATGAATCTACCGTTTGGAATTATTGCGTTGCTTCTATTAAATTCCTCTTTACAAGAACAAATAGAAAAGAAAAAGCAAATCATTGATTATGCTGGTATTCTCACATTTGCAGTATCCATGAGTGCCTTTTTATATGCTCTAACACTATTAAAAGAATATAAGCAAATAACCAATAACATTACCCTGTTGTTTTTGGTGGCTTTTGTGGGTGCTGGTTTATTCATTTGGATTGAGGCAAAAGGAAAAGAACCGATGCTGCCACTCTCTTTATTTAAAAATAGCTTCATAACTATTTCCAATATTGCTGGATTTTTATTGGGCTTTATCCTAGTAACAATCACCTTTTATATTCCTTTATGGGTGCAAGGGGTAACAAATTTAAATGCAACTTACTCGGGTATTGCCATGATGCCAATGTCATTAACCTGGCCATTCGGGGCTATTCTTGCTGGAAGATGGATGGCTACGAAATCAATCGCTAGAATCACCATTATCGGCACATTGGTGATCATAGGTGGTTCTATTGGTTTGACACTTTTCCAAATTGGAACTACTTTGCCATGGATGATGCTTGTCACCGCATTAATTGGGTTTGGTTTCGGTTTAGCATTCACTGCATTTACTGTTGCTGTCCAATCGGCAGTAGATTGGAATATGCGGGGAGCTGCAATGGGATCGAATAATTTAATGAAAAACTTGGGACAAGTAATCGGAATTGCTGTATCAGGTTTATGGTTAAGTGAAAAGCTGGCAGGTCCCGCATTAGAATCAAGTTTGCATAACGTATTTACCTTGTTATTAGTACTAGCCATATGTTCATTGGCAGTAACAGCAATTTTACTTTTTAAAAAAAAGGCGGCACTTGCTACACATTAGAATGTTTAACAGGAACGGCGAAGGGATGAACCTAGTTGAAGGACGATAATCAAGGGACACAAACCTATATTTACAATTATTTATGTGCTGAGGAAGAGGTTTCTTTATGTGCTTTGGAGATGCGCTCGTTTTTTGGTGAGGAGTCCCAATCTAGCATTTTGGAAAGTGCATTGGAAATTAATCCCAGCCGTAGCCCGTTCATGAAAAATCGGATTGATGTGATTTACCAAGGGGCTGAATTACACGATATAATCGAACAATTAAAAAAGTCTTTTCCAGAAATGGATTCTACTTTCAAAGTCATTTTTGTTAAAAATAGTGATAGAGCTAAATCTGAAAAGATCACTTTTAACGAACGGAAAAAGATTGAGCGGGAAATTGGTTTACAAATCTCTGGAAAAGCTGACCTAGTTCATCCTGAGGTAGTGTTTGGTATTATGTACGTAAACGGTCGCTGGGTTTTCGGAGAATATTTCGAGAATGAGCCGGTTTGGTTCCGCCACCAACAGAAGCCGCAAAATTACTCTACGGCCCTCAGCACACGGGTGGCAAGAGCAGTAGCGAATATTGCTGTGCCAAATCCAGAGGGGATAAAAGCAATTGATCCTTGCTGTGGAATTGGAACGGTTTTGATTGAAGGGCTTTCGATGGGTATGACAATCGTTGGTAGCGATATTAACCCTCTTGCCACTACTGGTGCACGAAAGAATCTCGCTCATTTTGGCTTGAATGGTAAGGTTGCTTTGATGGATATTCGCAAGATAACAGATCATTACGATGTGGCCATTATTGATATGCCCTACAATTTGTGTTCGGTAATAACCTACGAAGAGAAATTTGCGATGCTTCAAAGTGCCCGTAGATTTACTAAGAAGTTAGTAGTTGTAACGATAGAACCGGTCGACGCCATTCTCATGGACGCCGGATTTGTGATTGTGGACCGGTGTAGTATTAAAAAAGGGATGTTTGTTCGCCAGGTAATTGTTTGTGAATGACTCTCCCCATTCTAGGATGGGAGGGAACATAGGTAGGTTAAAGAGCGGAGTTTGCATATGTACATAGCTATTTACTTGGCAGTAAAACTTAAGAAAGAAACAATCAACGATTCAACATAAAAAAGAGAGCAGTGTACTTCTTTTTCTCTGTCATCCATTTGAGAAAATCAGATTGTATTAAATCACCTATATTTTGCAGTAGCCTTGGAGAAGGCTTGCAATTAATTCAGGAATTACTTTTCATTTGTTTCCACTATTTTCGAAGGTGGAATTTTTTCCTGATCACCTGTCATATAAGCTCCAATAAACCCCAAGAGTACAATAATTGTAAGCCAAAAAAGTGGACTTTTGAAAAGCCCCATTTCTACAATCTCCTTATATTGAATTTTTTCTAAATCTGTATTTAATATTAACATTTAAATGTATCTTTTTGTAAAATTTTAGCAATCGATACTTTGCAGAACAGGGCTGGACATCTTTTATTGTATAATTTAAACCTTTTTTTAGTGATTCAATTATCGGGCGCACATATTGAAAAAGGAACTGCACCTATTCAGCATAAGGGCCATTTAATGGAGTAACGTATTTTACGAAAATGGTTATGGGTGAAGAATTTGTGAGGTTTTTCACTTAAACTAACGGAGCAGGTTAGTGGAAGATATAACAATTAGTTGTGAATAGGAAAATTAGCGATGATATAAAAAAAAGACACCGAGGAAGTGTCTTATGTGTTTTCAAATTAACTCACCGATAAATTGGAATTTAGTTTAATCTACTTGAATCACATTTTATATATGCTTCATTACTGGTTACAATTAATTCAAGACGTTTATTATAAGCAGTATCTATATTATTTATTGCTTCAATTTGGTACTTCAAAGGTTCTAAATCGGAAAAAGGTTTAATATCTGATTCCAATTTATCTATTATTTCTTGTTTCATAGCATTTTTTTTAGTTTTAATTTGGTTTATTAATACGGCAGCACCCATACCTCCAACAAAACCGATACCCTTTAAAATTAGATTGCTCTCGGGACTGTTTATAATACCACCTGCTGTATTTTTCACATATTTCTTTGTTCGTTCATTAACTTTTAATGCATTCGCTTCATCAATATATTTATAAATTAAACCTCTAAAAATGTCATATTCTTCTTGATACATATTAACAATCTTTTCCATTTCTAAAATTGCTTTTTGTAAGAAAGAAGATTCAGTATTATTTGATAGATAGACTTCTAAATAATATGCCAATTCATATAAATAAACTGAATACCAAAATTTAGATAGATAATTTACAAATTCATTAAGTTTTACTGTTAATTCTTTGAAATTATCTTTTGTTGATTTTAAATTTAAATTTTGTAATTGCTCATAATATAATTTTATATTAGCTAGAGCTGCTATCCTTCTAGATTGGACATTTACTAGTGTTGCCTGACGAAGTGATTCATTATTTGAAATATATTGTGTGTCTAGTACTTCTTTTAAATATTCACCATCTGCCCATAACTGACTTCCTTTATCAATCTCTAGCCAACTTTGAATTTTATTCGCAATTTTTTCAACTGATTCTAATTTATTATCAATTCTTGCTAGGAAGTATTGGTTTGTAGCAATAGAAGTAACGTTAAATATATTAGATATAATCTCTGAAGGATTTAATTCTTGAAGCAATGCTTGCCCTGTAATTTCATTATTTGTTCCAGGGGCAACAATATTTGCTCTAAATAAGCTTGGATCTTTTGATGACCTTTGCAACACACCTAGTCCTTTGTCATATACAACCTTATATGTTCCAGAATAATAGTTGGCATCATTAATGCTTTTTAATGGAACATTTTGAAAGCAGGCATTAATTTTTGCAAAGTCATCATCACTGATCTTTTTATAGCTATCATATTCTTCAGAATCTTCTACTGGTGCAATTGATATACCATATTTATCATCTAACACTTTCAATAAGTTGTCTTTATTGTCCAAATCAAAATCTCCTTTCTAAATTTCAAACTCACCGACAAATTGTAATTTGCTTGTATAATATCATACGTTTGGAAGAAATTACACATAAACTAACAGGGGTTTTGATCCAAGAAGGATTGATGCCTTTTTATTGAACTTCTTATTGAAGTAAAGGGGCAACATTCCTGTAAAATTGAACAAGAGTTTCAAGTTTGTGAAGTATAGCACTTAAACTATCGGGCGCTTTTTTTAAACAAGGATTAGAGGTAATTCATTTTAGGGGGGCGAAGCTATAAGAAGGTTTTACTTTTTCCTTATTTATTGAATGGGGAGCTTACAAAATAAAAGCTGTCATTTTTGACAGCTTTTATTTTGTTGTGA
This sequence comes from uncultured Bacillus sp., assembly GCA_937894355.1. Lineage (GTDB taxonomy): Bacteria > Bacillota > Bacilli > Bacillales > Cytobacillaceae > Bacillus_BU. The sequence continues at coordinate 4,161 of CALCRD010000433.1, read as the reverse complement.
AGTGAAATCTGCCAAAATAATATTTATCTATGTGAGAAAATAGGTATAAACATCAAAGAAAAAACTTTAAAAGTTTATAGATGTAGATTTAAATACTTTTGGCTTTTAACATTGCTTTACTACGTACATCGTTATACAATGTTATTGGAAATACTTGGAGGTGAATTCATGGATAGAGAGCTGCTTAAAGGTAGTATTGAGATTTTATTACTATCCCTATTAGCTGAAGCTGATTGCTATGGCTATGAAATGACGAAAAAACTACGAATATTAAGCAATGAAAAATACCATATGAATGAAGGAACATTGTATCCTGCATTAAAAAGGTTGGAGAACAAAGAATGCGTCTCATCCTACTGGAGTCAGGGGCTGGATGGAAGCAGGAGGAAATATTATTCCATTACCGAAACAGGACGTAAGATTCTTAAAGAAAAACTAAGTAATTGGAAACAAATCAATCAGTTAATTGAAAAAACATTGGAGGGGTTCTCTTGAAAGAAATCGAGTCCTTTGTAAAATCAATTGTTTCAGATCTACCAATGAAAGAACAAGAAAAGGAAGACTTTAAAGAAGAGCTAATATCTCATCTTAATGAACATGTCAAAGAACTTATTATAAAAGGCAATTCTAAGGATGAAGCCGTTTTTCATGCGATTCAATCCTTTGGATCTGAAAGCGAATTGAATTGGGAAATAAAAAAAGCTATTTTTCCGTTTTACAAAGTGATTCGGTATTTGTGGAATGTTGTTTTTGTAACGATAATTTTATGTATTGCATCCTATTCTATAATGGAATATTATCATCCAGAGTTTAAAAACTCTTTACCAACATACAGTGTAGTAACGGGAATGCTACTTGTTGCCCTTTTTGCAGGTGTTGCAGAGATTTTTTATGAATCTTTTATCTCTGTCTCCAAATCAAAATATTTTACAAATCCTTGGTTTTTCTTTATGGTACCAACACTTTTATTAAGTACATTGTTGTCATTTTCGCTATTAAATAATCCTGAAAATTATAAAGAAGGCTTATGGGCGGATTTGTTTGCCATACCAATTGGAGCTTTTGCGTATATCATTTCAAGGCAGCTGTTTACCTTTCTTTTTGTTCGTAATAAGAATGAATATAATAGAACTACGGTTAAATAAAATAGGAAAGTGGAGGATGTTTAATTGGCTACAATAACACATAAAAAAATAAATATACTTTTTCCATTGTTATTCTTCGTTATCAATCTTTTATTTTCAGCTTTTCTTATTGAAGAGTTGAGCGATGCTTCTGATCCGAATTACGGAATAACTGGTTTCTTTACACCTATAACAGGATTGATTTCCTTCATATATATTAAAAAATTTGCAGAAGTAAAGTTAAATGTTTTGTTAAGATTTTTACAACTATTCAATATGGTGTTTATTATTTTTCCTATAATTGTTTTCATTTATGGGATTATTATCATGATTGGTTAATTTAATAGTGCCTCTACTTCTAGTATCGAGCAGGGTATTTTTGTTTTCCCAGTAAAGGTTAGTTAAACAAGACAATTCTTTTGATCTTCCACAATCGGGCGCAACAATTGAACAAAAATGGACTATCCGAAGGGTGAATTAAGGTTTTTCAGAAAGAAGGGATTAAGGTGGTATGGTAAAGTACATTAGTATTTTCTTTTTAACTATAATGATAAGTCTAATTCTCTTTTTTATTTTGGGATCTGTGTTTATGGGTGGAGGTGACCCAGCAGAGGATGCAGTTTACACGGTCGGAACGATCATTGTTATTCTTCTCTCATTTTTGATTTCACAAATGTTTTACTTAATAAGCATGATTAAAAAGAAAGAATAATTCACTTTTTACAAGTTCTTCAATATAAGGGCGCATTTCATTAAGATATGCGTCTGTTTTCATTTCAGGCCAATTCTATAATAAATGGAAATGATTTAATTCTGGTTTAATAGAAATTTTTGGAACCTATTCCTAGTTTAATCGTATAAATTTATGGGTCGCAAGGTTAAATATTGAACATACATAAAGGGGAATTGGTATGGAAAACAAAAAGTGTGTTAAATGTGGAAATACGGAATTTGCAGAAGGTACAGATTATGTGCCAATAAAACCAAACAATTTGTCATGGAGTGGTTCTAATAAAATATATACATTTTGTTTAGAATGTGGAGAGGTTAATTCTATTCGTATTGAAAACACATCCATTTTTAAAAAGTAACAATAGAGGTTTCTTAAAGTAATAAAAAGAGACTATATTCATAATTAAGCAATCGGGCGCTTTTCAAAAGGATTAGTGGTCATTTTTCTTTTTGGGTGTGCTGGTGTAAACAGCTCACCCATTTTATTTAAGGTTCATTTCAGCGATTATTTACATATTTATGAATGTCATAGATATGCCATTTTGTTATCTACAAATGTAGAGATATTCAAGATATTATGTAAATATCGGAATTAGTATAATTTTCAAAATATTTTAATGATCATTATATATTTGGTTAGGAGGGTCCTACTAGAAATAGCCTAAAAAACAATGATGCAAGTTGGAGATGAAAGAACATGAATAAAAGCTTAAAAAGTTCAGTATTGTCTTATATATTCGGAAGCTCAGTATTATTCATTTACATTTATTTATGTAGTGGCATTTTTGGAAATGCCGAGGAAACATCCTATCAATATCCATTCTATATTCCTTTTTCAGATTTCCGGTATTTTGGTTTTCCCATAATATTTATCACTGGTGCAATTTTGTATCTTGTTTTTTTTCTACTACTAAAGCTATTACCAAAATTAATATATTTACATATTTTATTGTTGGTCATTCTTTTTTCCTATTTTTATGCTACTTATTATTTTCAAGCTCCTTTGTTAAGTGGTCCGTTTTACATCCTTCTCATTGGTGGACTACTTTTCTTTTTAATTGGTTCCTACATGAAGAATGTAAAGCTAATTTATATAATGTTTACGGGGTCCATTATCATCTGGATGGGTTTAATGGTTCTACCGCCCATTCTTTAACTAATTAATAATATTTGTTGTCTCTATATTAGGTGCTTTATTCTAAAAAAGTCTAATTTTACTATTCAGCAAACGGGCGCCATTCTTGAAGAATTGGCGCTCGTTTTGCATTTTAGAGCCATTATCTTGAATTACACAAAATGTACATTGGATTTTTGTGTAAAAAAATGGAACTTATATCTGTTTTAATCGTATTAAGAAGAAAACCAGGGGAAAGAAGGGTATTAATATTGAATGTCGCAAATAGGGCAAAAGTAAATAATTTAAATTTAATGGTAGGAGGTCTATTCTTATTTTATTTAGTTTGGACAATTAAAGAATTATGGTTAATAGAATACATTTATTTGTTCGGTGAAATATTATCCCCTTTATTAGAAGCGTTTGTTAAAAGCGTTATTTGGATAGTTCCAGTTTGGTTATTCATAAACTATTATTTATGTGCTAATCCAATCAGTTATTTAAAAATGAACGGCAATGTTAAGAAAGGTTTTTTTTTGGGACTAGCAATCTCGCTACTGTTAGGTATTTGTTTAATTTTAGAAGCATTCATCTTTAATGACGCATCATTTCAATTCTCATTATCCTTTGATGATTATCTTAATACTTTTATTATGGCAGGACTTGCTGAAGAAATTGTATTTAGAGGTTTAATATTGCAAGAGCTGAATAAAAGATTGGCTTTTTGGAAGTCGAACGTAATTACAGCTCTATTATTTTTAGTTATACATTATCCAATTTGGATTTATAATGATATAATTTTTCATTTTGGTAGTCATATTTATGTTTTTTTCATTGGGTTACTATTTGGTTTTATTTTTAAGAAAACTGGTTCATTGTGGTCTGTTGTTCTGGTTCACGCATTTCACAACTTTTTTCTTAGCATCATTTAACCACTAATTTTTGTGAAGGATTATACTTAATCTATTGGTACTTTAGTAAAATACATAGGGTATTCTTGCAACTTTATCTCATTTTCCACTATTCCGCAATCGGGCGCTTTCCTCTAGCAAGGATAAGCGCTTATTTTCATTTTAGGACCCTTATCTGGAATAATACTTAATAAAAAAATGGATATTTATGTTAATATATGAATTGATTGGTAAAGGTAACTTAAGATACGAGTGTGCAGGCGTTGAAACTAATAAACTT
>CALCRD010000432.1 GCA_937894355.1 uncultured Bacillus sp. | reverse complement strand
TTTCTTGAGGTTATTTCTGCTAATTCTTGATTAAGTTCAGAAATACGACCTTCAACTTCCTTGATTTTTTCACCCATTTCAACCAATGCCGCATTATTTGACTCAATCTTTGAGTCTAATTGTTGCTGTTCGATTTTATAAGCTTTTAATTGTTCCAGTTTACGCTCTTTTAATCCTTTGTTTAAAGCCAAATCATCTATTGCATCTGCTAATTCGACTTCTAATTGCTCAACTAACGCCGTCAATTTGGCTTTTTCCTTTTTATAATATTTCTCTAATTGCAGCAATGATTGAACATAAAGTTGGCCACCCTCGTGAAGTCGCTTTTGATTATCCGTGAAACGGTCTAAAGCAGTTTTTTTCATAGATAACTCTTGTTTCATTAACTTAACGTTTGTTTCTGCAGAGCGCAGTGTTTCCTCTGTTTCCTTCACTTTTTCCATACTTTCTTCCCAATCACGCTGTACCTTGTCAATACCATGCATTTCACTAAAAATTCGGAAACGTTCCTCGGGGTTCATGACCGCAAATTGGTTTACCTCTTGCTGAAACCATATTAAATAAAAATGGTCAGAATCGACCTTGTATTTGTATTGAAGGTCTTTTTTGTAAGCGGAAAAATTGAAAAATCTGTCTCCGGATGTGTAACGAATTGTTTCTTCCCACTCATCAATCACTTCACCTGTGGCTACAATGAACTCTTTTTTCATTGGTTGTCCAGGGTCCTGAGAAATTTTCAAAGTAAATTCAATAAATGGTGGAGCATCTATTTTCATTAAGCCTTCATTTTGAAAAAGCAAAGAGATTCGCGCCTTCCACGTTTGATCTGCTGGAAGATTACGAGATTTCAACCCTTCAACATCTACTTTTGAAGAATATAAAACTGCCCCCATACAAAAGGTTATCGTGGATTTCCCTGCTCCGTTAGGACCGGTTATCAAGACATGCTCATCAGGCTCAGATAAATCTAAAAGGGTCGGAGGAAAATCGCGAATTCCTGAAAAAGTTAATCGCCACGGGATCATTCGGATTCCCCTTTCTGATATAAGTTGTATCGCTTAAAAAACTTTAGTACTTCCTCTTTGTTTAGTTGATTAGATTGACTAAACTCTGTAGTACGCCTTAGGAAAGAATCAGAAAACAGATGAACTCCTATTGCAGTAAGCTGATAGGCTTTTTCTTGAGAGCTAGAATCATATTCTTCGATTGCTCCAATTTTTTTTAAAGGATCAATGTTTGCCAGAATTCGTTGGTTTGCTTTCGTTGTTTCATGTCCAAAAGCTTCAAGAATCTGATCGAATAAGGTGTATTCATGTTGCAGGACTTCTTGCTGATAAAACATGTACAAAAGAATCGCTAAGCTTTCCTTGGTTAATGTATTGCGAGCCGCTCGGGCTGGAACTCGCATCATGACAATAACTTGATCGCGACGCTCATCATAAATCACCCTCATATAACGGCTAATTGCCTGATTTACCCTTGTTAAAAAGGAATAAAACTTTCCGTCATCACCCTGACTGCTATGCAACAGCTTTTCCACATCTTTACGGGAAAGTCCAAAATTTCCCGCACGAATTGAAGCAGATGATGAAAAAAGAATGTTCATGAAGGCTAATTCCTCCGCTTCGGTTAACATCCCTTTTAAGGATTGCATTACATTTAACGGATTAACATTGACCTCATTTTCTTGATCACTCATGTTATTCTCCTGATTGGTTCCGTGTTTTTCGTTTTCGGATAATGTCACATCCATCGTCACGATTCATCCACTCCCATTTTCGTTCGTATTTTGGTAAATCTACTTTTTCTGTTGGCTTAGAAATGGTTATTTTTTTATTACCAACAAGAGCAGTAATGGCTGTAACCGCATTAACAGCATCACTCCAGTGTGCAGATGTAGCTTCAATTACAACTTGCTCAAGGGGAGCTTCTTCGTGTTCTTCTAAAAATAATTCAATGGCCTCGGTCTCAATCATCGATTTTGTCATTAACCAATGTGATTCCCCCATGATATCATCTAGGTCCTGTTCCAAAATTTGCTCAGAAAAATACTCAACTTCCTCCTCGGGGTTATCGATTGGCGCTACAACAGGTTCATACGTTTCTAAATAGTTTACTGCATCGCCAATGGCGCCTGGTGACAATGAAGCGGCAAATTTAACCGGTAACCACAAACCATCGATCGCCTCGTCTTCATACTGCCCTTGTTCCATAAAACTAAAGAGTTGATAAACATTCGGAATGTCCGAATCAAGTGGCGGATCGAACATTTTAACAATAAATTCACGGACCTTTTCCGGCTGAATCGTAGACGATAAAGGTGTTTTTTGCATATGAGAAAACTTTAAATATTTATTGATCATGCCTAGACTTAAGTTCGTTCCTTCTGCGAGTGCTGCTGTACCTTTTTGCATGATATTGGATAAAATTAGGCTATCCTCCAAAGTGATAAACTGCTGGAAACGTTCTTGTAACTTTTCTTCTAATTCTTGCATTAAACGGTGTATCACCTCGAGTTGTGGTAGTGCATTGCGATCGGCAAGCATTTCTAGTTCACGCTCTTTCAATAATTGAATCGCATCTTCGACATTTCGAATCATACTAGCGATTTTATTACCGCCGGATATTCCATGATCATCATAGGCTTCACTCAAATCAGCATCTCGTCTTGCTTGAAAAAGAGACCGGCCAATGTCATCGTGCATATAATAGGCCATGGAATCATTAGCTAATCGAATGAGCGCATCCATCATTCGTTTCCCCGTGTCACGCATTTTCAACTGCCGCGATTGTTTGGAAATCCAGTTGTATTTCACTAACACATTAATTACCTTTTCGACTCTCTCTTTTGTTGGTGGTTCAGGGTCTTGGTACCGGTTTCGATAGCGATAATAAACCGTATCAGCGTTATCTATTGGATCGTCTAAACCAAGTGCCACTTCATTGATTAATTGAATAATTTTAAGAAACCGCAAGATCTCCGCGGGAGATTGAAATGAATTTTGTGAACCCAATTCACTTAGAACACCTGACAAGGTGGCTATATCCTTCATTGATTGTAGTATTTCAGGAGCCGATTCGTTGGTTTGAAAAATTGAAATTAATGATGGACCCATTTTATCCAAACCTCTGCACCCCCTAGTATTTCCTCTTGTTCTACCCTATTTGTTTCAAGAAAAGATTGCATATATCCCTCGTATTCATCCCAATGGACAAGAACTTCCTGTTCGGCTGATATCCATTTTACTTTTATTGCAAATTGTTGATTGGAAATAGTCTCGTACAATTCTTTAGAAATGAGAAAACCATCTGGATCATAATCAGTCCAAATAATAACCTGCTTAATGCAACTATTGGTTAGCAGGCTCACAATACAATGTTTATGTGATGAGCGGAGATGTCCATCAACACATAACATTAACGATTGGCTATTTTCCAAAAAATCCGTTTCTGAAGCAATTCTCGTTAACATAGCTCGATTTTCCACAAGCCATAGCGTTGATGAGTTTGTTTTGTATTCGTCTTGGTAAATGGATATATCTGTTAGCGAATGGACAGGTCCAAAAGAATAAGACGAAAACCTACCGGTAATTTGCCCTGAAAAATAAAGTGGCGTAATTTTTCCAAGACTTGTCATTCCCAGTAAAGCAGCATTACACTCCGAAACGCCTTCTAATTGATTAATAAATTCTTCTTTATTTTGATCAAATTCTTTCGAGCCACCAATTTCTTTATAATAGTTAGCCCCGATTTCCTTCCAATCAAATTCCTTCTTCCGGAAACCAATTTGAAGGAATGCTATTAAAAAATGAAGGAATTTGAGTCTCTTATTAATTGGCCATTTTAACGGAAAATTGGCTAAGTCTTTTAATTGTACTAAATCTAAAAGAATGATTTTGCTTATGAAGCCAACGCAAGCCTGGGTTCCCCTTTCTCGTTGTTTCGAAACTTGGTTTGATTGTGGTTGATTTATCAATAAAAACTTGGTTTTTATTTGGCTGAATTCTTGTTCCAAGATCTCCTCTTTAGCTCTCTGTAGATCTTGAAGATGTTTATAAAAGCGATAACCCATTCGATAATGCTGCAAATCTTGAGTTTTCCCATCCTTCTTAAATCGAATTTCTTTGATAATCCATCCTTGTTCTAACCAGCGTAAGGTGTTTGGATCATTGTCCTTCAAATGAAGTTTTTTTGTTGGGGTAAGTTTTGCTTTTTGCAATGCTTCGTCTAAGGCATTGTCCGTTTCTAGATCAAGATTCCCATGCACCGTAAGCAGTCCGACAACACGAAAGGTTCTTTCTGTTTCCTTAATTATTTGAACATCAATAAAGTGGGAATCATTGGATGTGTGATTCATTTTTATATCCAGCCGTTCACCGCTTTTTAAGATATATTTTTCTATATATTGTTGTTCGTCCCTATTCATCATCTGTTTTCCCCATTTTTTTATTCTTTACTTATATATTAGCAAAATAATAGACACAAAGAGATTGTGAATCACAGGAAATTAACCGAATCAACCAAAAATAAAAATAAGCAGGAAAACTAGCATCCATGTGGAAATACAACACAGAAGACATGGGACACAGGGACGGTTCATGTTTTATAGAAGGAAATCTGAAAGGGGGTGGTTTTTGTTGACTATTAGATCGATTATTTTTGATGCGTATGGGACATTGTTTGATGTACATAGTGTGAGTGTGAGATGTGAACAATTCTTTCCGGGAATGGGGGGTGCGATTAGTTCTAGGTGGAGGCAGAAGCAATTGGAGTATACTTGGCTTCGGTCACTGATGGGACAGTATGAGGATTTTTGGTGTGTGACTAAGGATGCTTTGGTGTTTACGTTGAAGGAGTTTGGATTGAATTCGAATGAAGAAATCCATAGAACCATTTTAAATGAATATTTAGTGTTGAATCCGTATGCTGAGGTAGCGAGTGCTTTAGAAGAATTGAAGGTGCAGAGGCTGGCTATTTTGTCGAATGGATCGCCGGACATGTTAAATACTGTGGTTCAGAATGCCGACCTTTCTGGAGTTTTTACGGATGTAATTAGTGTGGATGAGGTGAAGATATATAAGCCTTCGATGGATGTTTACCAACTAGGCGTGGTCAAATTAGGGGTTAATAAGGAGGACGCGTTGTTTGTCACATCAAATCCTTGGGATGCTGCGGGGGCCAAGACTTTTGGCTGTCAGGTTTGTTGGATTAATCGATTAAATCTGCAGTTTGATGAGTTAGGTGTACAGCCCGATGTCATTATTCATAGTTTGGATGAATTAGTGGCTGTGGTGAATCAAGGTCAGTAAAAAAGGAATGACCTTAGGGCTCAAGGGTGAGCCCTAAGGTGCTTGGACTGTAATTTGCGAAAAAGCACCCAGTACTAGAAACCAAAAATTTTCCCTTAAACAATTCATTCTAGCGCGCTCAATTTTTCTTAACTTACCCAAGTTTGTTTTGCCTTTTTAATTTTCCATTTTCCTCCTTTATAATGAACTGTTGTTTCTAAACCAATAGCACCTAAACCAGAACGATATTTAGTTCCTTCAAAAAAGACATTATCATTAAGTTTAAAATTCACTTTTTCTATCGTTAAAAGAACACCGTCTAAAGACATTGTTTCTTGATTGTACAAGCCTTTTTCTTTCAGTTCTTCAAATGTTACATCCATTGCATCAACTTTATACTTTTCTGTAAAATAATTTAAAATTTCTTCCTTATCTTGTTCATTTAGTTCGTTAAAGTTACTCATATCTATCGCCACAAACTTCATTTCATTATTTAATGCTGTATCAGTTTCCATCATCGAGTCCAAAGCGATACTGTATATCTCTCCTAAATGCTCTTTAGAGTTAACCCCATTCGTACATGAGACTAGAACCAGTGATATTATGATAAAAATAGTAAAACGCTTTATATTCAAATGAATCCCCCTCGTAAAACATTCTACTATTACCTTTCTAGAATCTTTTTTAACTTCCTGCTTTTTCTACAAAATCTGTAAAAAATATAGCAAAAAACGCTGAAAATCTAATAGAAAAGAAATTATCATACATTCAAGCAAAAAAAACATCATCTGAAATTGTTAACGAAGGGAGTTCTGAATTAAACAAGCTTTTTGGTGTCACAAGAACTGTCCCCCTGGTTCTTTTTATGCAAGTATAGATAGAGGATGATGAAGCTGGCACCGCTTATCAGTCTTGAGATGGTAGATGTTATCATCGCAAAATTCATTGAGTAATGTTCCAATAAGAATACCCCAACCTGCGGCGCGATAAATCCAATTATCGCCAGTAGGATATTATAATTTGAAATGCAGCTATCCCGATTTTTATCTGTTGTAACTTCCAACAATAGGTTAAACAATAATAAAACTGTACCGGCAACAAACAATCCGGCAATAGCATTGATTACCGTCAAATATATTAGATTAGTAGAAAGAATATTAAGAACAGGTGCTGCTGCCATTCCAATTGACACCGGAATCATCATCAAATGATTCCCATATTTATCAGCCATTCTTCCCCACCATTTATAGCTGATAATTTGACCTAATAAGCTGGTTACTGAAATTGCACTAATCCAAAACCCATCTGCCCCTGCATATTTTATCTGAAATATACTGAAAAGCGACCAAGCCATTTGCCAGGTAAAATTAAACATCAAACCGCAAATTAAAAAAATCACAAATGGTTTGTGGGAAAAAGCTGAAAAACTCAACCCATAGCTTTTTTTTATAGAAGGAGTTACTTTCTTTTTCTCAATATGTTGGAATAAATAATAAACCTCTACTAATCCTGCCAGAAAGGCAATTAAAAAGATTAATTGATAAGAGATTGGATTAGTTTCAGAAAAAAAACTCAAAAAAATTCCGAGAAGAACTGTAAAAGTCATTCCAACAAAGGTTAAAACCTTATTGCGTAAACTAAAAAAGGTGTTCCTTCGCAATTCCGGTATTAAATCCCCTATTAATGATTGCCAGCCCAGAGTTGCAAAGGCACCTGGTAAATTCATGAGTCCTATTAATAATACAAAAACCCAACCAGCATATTTAGTTGGCATATAGACTACAAAAATCATTGCCAACAAAAAAAGTCTTGTAATAAGAAAGGATAAAGCGGTAAAAGTCTTTTTTCCATTTATTCTATTAAGGAAAATCGATCCAATTACCATTCCAAACAGTCCGATAAATTGTGGTAGAGAGTTAATCAAGCCTACCTGATAGTTCGTCACATTCAAAACACTAATCGCAAATAACGAAAAATAACTTGTACTCCCATTTAGTGCAATTGCCTGGGCAATCCCATTTCGAATACTAGTCTTCTCATTTAATGCATTAATACTACTATCATTCATTATGTACAACTTCCTTTGGTAGATTAATATTATTTCGATATACTAAATATTACTTCTTAACCCACCAGACTTCAATCCTTTTTCCTTTAAAATTAAGGGCTTACCTAAATCACCAATTGTAAAGGCTTTTGATGACTGTTCAACGATTATTGATATTCCAGAGGTAAACGAAGATGTTGTAAAGGTTGCCAATATCTTTGAGTGCATTAATGAAAGAAGAAGCACAAGATTTTATGCTGAGAATTCGATGACAATTGAGGAACTGTCTTATCTTTTATGGGCGACTCAGGGGATTAGTGGGACGAATAAGGCGGGGCTTACGCTGCGAACGGTTTCTTGCAGCGGGGCGACACATACATTTGAAACTTACCTTTTCATCATGCGGATCGAGGGAATCACTGCGGGAATTTACCAATATCTCCCTGTGGAGCACAAACTCCTGTTTATGTTTGAGTTAGCTGAAATCGATCAAAAAATAGATGAAATTACGTTAGAGCAGCCTTTTGTGCCAAATTTCGCAAAAAAAGCTGCAGTCGTTTTTGCCTGGAGTAGGACTCCCTACCGCTCTGAGTGGAAGTATGATGTTTCGGCTCACAAAAAGATTCTTATTGATATTGGACATGTCTGCCAAAATCTCTATTTGGCAAGTGAATCTGTTGGAGCAGGAGCTTGTGCAATTGGAATCTACGATCAAAAGCTGATTGATGAGATATTAGAATTAGACGGTGAGGAAGAATTTGTGTTGTACCTTGCTGCAGTTGGGAAGAAGCGTAGGTAAAGCCCACTGTAAAAAGGCGGCTCTTCGAAAAAAACTAAAAATGCCATGCCCTTCCCCTCAACATTGCTTGATTTCTTAGGTTATGAATTTATCTAATTATTACATAAATTTACGGCTAATTTGATATACAAATTGATTTATGAAAAGAAAACCAGTCATTTTTTTGGCTGGTTTTTTTGTTATGTAGTCTCTAGTTCTAACCATAATCATATATATAAATGAATCATTCAAAAATGCATTTTTTGTTACACTAATCCCTTTGAAAATAGGTGAGACATTATGTATGCTGTTCATTTTTATGAAAACAAGAATCTTTTGTTAAGTCAATTGCTCAATCGTCTTCCAGAAGTAGGAGATAATTTAAAAATTAAAGGAAAAAAAGGGACAGTTTCCGATGTAATTGGTATTGATGAAAGTAAATTTCATGTTCAAGTGGTCATAGAAATCGAAAAAAGCAATAAAAAAACTGCTGTCGATAATTCTAAAAAGAAAAGAAGGTAAAATTAACTTTGCTGAAATTCCATTAATCCTTTGGAATCAAACAGTCCTTTATGAATCAGTTATAGCCGCCTTTTAATTTATTAATTCAAACCCCCTTTAATCAAGCAGCATTTTAATATGCTGCTCGATTCCCGTTAATATCTTTTTCGGAAGCATAAGAACCGTCACTGCGACTTCCCTTACGTCTTATAGAATATTTTGTAAATAATAGAATAGATTATTATTAAGAGACTTCGCTGAAGAGAGTGATAAATATGAATGATATTACCTTTAAGGCATTTGCTATTACTCATGAAATTGATTTGAACAAAATTGCCGTCTATTGTGATATTCCTAAAAAGTTTACCTGGGAACAGCCGCTAATTCTGAAAGGTGAGATTTTAAAATCGATTCTAAATAAAGACGTGGCAGATCTACAGATGATCCTCGTTTTTTCGTTCGGTAGCGTTGTTTTCATAAATCAAACCGACAACGATGAAATAGCAATATTTTTAAAATACCTCGATAGATTTGAGCCGGACATTGATATCAAAAATGCTAGTAGGTATTCCGACGATTATAGCCTTCACATCAAAGAGAATGAAACCATTGAACTGACTGATGAATATGTTGTGGTTCCGAAATATGAAGTGGTCTACCCTGAACTAATTTCCACTGTTCTCGCCAAATCGGTGGCTTTGGAGAAAACTGAGGAACAACTCGGTAAAATTAACGATGACCTGGAAACAATGATTGACCGGCTAGAAAAAGGGAAACTTAGAATCGGAAATAAAGAGCTGGCAAGGACGACCGCAAAAATTGTCCGTCACGAATATAACACGCTCGCCTACATCATGATTTTGGACAAGCCCGAGATCACTTGGACTAGCAGTACTGCCTGCGATTTCTACGACAGAATGCTAGATTTTTTTGAATTGAATGATCGATATAAAATTTTGAAGAGCAAAACTGAAATTTTGTATAATATTATGGATGGCTTTTCGACGATTAGCCATTCAATTCGAGGACTATTTGTAGAATGGGTTATCGTCATTCTTATCGTAATCGAGATTGTTTTAACGGTGTTAGATATTGGCGGTTGGCTTCCATAATAATCGAGGTACTGACTAGAGCTTTGTTTTTATAAAAATGATTTCATCATAAAATGCAAACTTATAATAGAAATGTATTGCTAATAAGAGGTGCAAATTAATTTTGCACCTCTTATTAGCAATTATTTAGTCAATAAAACAGCTGGCAAACACCGTCTCACTCAACTTATTCCTGAAAC